>NZ_BAACAP010000235.1:0-111267 GCF_045865695.1 Scytonema hankhaensis NUACC26 | reverse complement strand
CCCTTCAAAACGCTCGATTTAATGCCTATATGCATAGTTTACAGTGACCAGTAATCAGTGACCAGTGACCAGTAATCAGTGACCAGTGACCAGTGACCAGTGACCAGTGACCGGGTGGTTTCGTAATTTCACTGAGTTAGTAGAGAAGCTTTTTTGTTTTTTCATTACTTCTGCGGATGATACTTTCCCAATGCATATGGTATTTTTTTATGCTAGGAGGGTATGTGTAGAAGGAGGAAGGAGCTAAGCTTAGATGACCGGAGATGAGATTCACAAATTTGTTTTATATTGCAAAAAAATTCAACCTCAGCCTCAAGAAGATATCAAGCGTTTTTTTGAGGGTGTTGTCGGATTTCCATATGATAAAGAACTTTTATTACAGTCATATTTGTTTCTAAATATTCAAAAAATCTTCCCTTTCTGTTCTGAATTATTATTGTTTGAAAAGTCTCCAATTTCAGATTATACTGATTTAGGAAAATGTGATTTTGTTTATCTTACATTAGCAGAAAAAATTTTTATTATTGAAACTAAATTTATTGATACTACCGCAACAGGGGCAACTGAAAGAAAAAGAAGAAATAAGCATAGAAACAAGGTTTTTGAACAGGTTATAACTTTAAAAAGTAGATTTAGCGAGTATTGGCAAATTAATCTAGAACAATTAGAGTGTGGTGTTTTTACGACAGATCCAGAAGTTGCTTGGCGGGGTAACGGTGCGAACGTTGTGACTAAGGCAGTATCTATAGATAAACTTGAGTATTGGCGAATAGGTTATAAGAAAAGCTTATTAATAGAAAATATACGAGTTTCTCATAGGCATTAGGGCTTCCTAAAATTTTTGGTGACAACCCACAGCTTTCAGTTGTAGCAGTTATGCTGAGTTAATAACAGATAACAACTCTGTTTTAAATCTGTTAACTAGTAGTCCACCAGATTTGAGGGATCTAAACGGTGACTACTAGGGTGATGAGCACGTTGAAAACGTACAAAGAAGGTGTTGAAGTGAAAACACTTTTAGTGATTGCCATTGGTTTCTTACCGTCCCTGTTCTCCCTGTGGTTAATGCGTAAATCTCAGGCAAGAACACGCTTGTATTTTAGGCGAGTCGCTATGGCTTCTCCAGGAAGACGGATACAGCAAGAGCGCGTATCTGGACCGAGCGATCGCTACTACTTAGAAGGAGTAGGTTATCTGATTGGCGATATTAGTTGTTGCTACAATGCCCGTTCTGGTTACATCCGTTGTGCTGTCAATCCTGAAGGACCATGTGAAGGTTGTCGTCATTATCAATCCAATGAATCAGTCTCCGGAAAAGATATTAAATGAACTTTGATTGAAGGAAATATTATAAGATTCGCATTTCTCTTTCATGGATAGCTGAAATTCAAAAATATTCTTAAATGTCAAGTACCCGTTAGTAGAATTTTTTTTTTGTTACAAAACTAAATCTAATCTATAATTTCTGCCCATGTATAGACTCATCTTTTGAGGGCTGTACGCTAGCAAAATCAAGCTTTTAACTGTCAAGAAGTATATTTTTTCCGTAGAGTTTTTATGTGTAAAACTAGACTTCGTTATCTATTGTTCAAATAAGTATAAGATAATTCAATCTTTATACCTAGCTCTAACCCTAGATTTTCTACCCCTTCTCGGTCAATACTAAGAGAATGTGAAGACCGTTTAACCTACATACAAAAAATATTTGGTATGTATGCATTCTCCTATTTGGTCGGAAAACTGCTAGTGTGGCTACGTGCCTTCACAGTGGTTGGATTTATTTGTATGGTCTTGAGTTGGTCACTTCCAGCGCAAGCAGCCCGTATGAATTCACAACTCGAACAGCAGGTGTTACAAATTATCCGCGAACATCCTGAAGCGATTGTTGAGTCAGTACAGGCATACCAACAAAAACAGCGAGCTCAAATTCAGCAAGCACAACAAGTCTTTGTGCAGCAAATGAAAACCGATCCTCTATCGGTTATCGGTCAATCTCCCACCACGGGATCTAAAGAGTTAAAAATTTTGTTGGTTGAATTTTCGGATTTTGAATGTCCATATTGTGCTCAAGCACACAAAACCTTGAAGCAGTTTATGGTAAAACACCGGGACGAAGTTACTCTTGTATACAAGCATTTCCCCCTGACAAACATTCATCCTCAAGCTGTACCAGCTGCAACAGCTGCTTGGGCAGCACAGCAACAAGGTAAATTCTGGGACTATCAGGACGCTCTCTTTACTAATCAAAAACAACTGGGCGAACAATTCTACTTAGATACTGCAAAAAACCTCAATCTAGATTTGGAAAAGTTTAGAAGCGATCGCCTTCTCGCCACTGCTGCTATTGAAAAAGATAGTCAGCTTGCCCAAATTTTGGGGCTTTCCGGTACTCCTTTTTTCATCATGAATGGAGAGGTTTTATCTGGTGCTGTACAGCTTGGCGAAATAGAAGATTTATTAACTCGCGTTCGTAAAACATGAGTAAATTTTCTATCATATTTGTGCTATTATATACACTTAAGTAGTGTTTAAAAAATAGGGTATTCGCCCCTAATACTTATTTTAGGTGTGTTTACTGTTTACGGTGTGTTGTTTCAAAGGTTACAAAGGTTGCAGGTTGCAAGTTTTGTTGAAGTGCTCTACTAACCAAGTCGTATTCATTTACTTGAGCAAAACATGGTGCATCCATATCAACCCATTAACTCGTAGAACAGTAGTCGTGAGGTAATTAATGCGTTGCAATAGTTTACGTGTGTTTTTCCCTATTGCCCTGATAGCTAGCTGCGGGTATCCATTTATTACGTTCGATCCATCAGTAGCTAAGCCAAAAAACTCGGCTTCCACAGTTTTTAGAGAAGAGAGTTCTGTTGTAGCGGCACGTTCCGGTTATTTATCAACGTTAGAACATCAAGTGATCGTCGAAATGAACAGAGTGCGGACAAATCCGCAAGCCTATATTCCCATCATGGAAGACTATAAACAGCGCTTTCAAGGGAAAAAAGTCAGACTTGCCGATCGCGTTTTCTTGCTAACTCAAGAAGGAGTATCAGCCGTTGATGAAGCGCTGGATTTTTTGAGATCGGCGCAACCTCTGAGCCCTTTAACGATATCGAAAGGTATGTCTCTAGGAGCAAAAGACCACGTTCAAGATTCAGGACCAAAAGGTCATACAGGTCATAATGGTACTGATGGTAGCAATCCGGCACTCCGGATAAATCGCTATGGTGACTGGAACTCTACCGCCGGAGAAAATATCAGTTACGGTCCCAACACAGCTAGAGACATCGTTATGCAACTTATCATTGACGATGGAGTTCCAAATCGCGGTCATCGAAAAAACATCTTTAATCCTAACTTTAGAGTCGCTGGAGTGGCTTATGGAATGCACTCCAAATACAGAACCATGTGCGTCATTACCTACGCCGGTGGATATCAAGAAAAATAAATAGAAAAATTCGTAATTCATAATTCGTAATTCGTAATTATTAAGTTAGTGATGAGAATTACGAATTATTTTGTTTGTTATGCGTTGGATGCCGTTCTGGATATTAACACCTATTGCTCTATTTACTACATCTTGCGATCTTCTTTTTCAATACGAACCCCAAGAACCTAAAATTCCTCACGAGGATTTAGGGTTGCGTCCCGGTAGTCTCTCACGTCTCGAACAACAAGTAATTGTGGAGATGAATAAAGCGAGAACTAATCCCACCGCTTATGCTACTGTATTAGAAAATTACAGACAGCGTTTTGAAGGCGATCGCGTTAGGCTTTCGAGTCGAGTCTACTTACAAACACAAGAAGGGGTAGCAGCAGTTGATGAAGCCATTGCCTATCTCAAAACAGTTCGTCCTGTGGGATCTCTTCGTGCATCCAAAGGAATGTCATTAGCCGCACGAGATCATGTCAAAGACCAAGGCTCTAAAGGTATAATCGGTCATAAAGGTAGCGACAAGAGCGATCCCTTTACTCGCCTCAATCGTTATGGAAAATGGCAATTAACCGCCGGAGAAAATATTAGCTACGGTTCCCACACAGCGCAAGACATCGTAATGCAGTTAATCATTGATGATGGAGTCCCCGATCGCGGTCATAGAATCAATATGTTTAACCCTGCTTTTAAAGTCACAGGTGTTGCCTTTGGAATTCACTCTTTTTACAGACAAATGTGTGTTATCACTTATGCGGGTGGATTTAAAGAGCGCAAGAGCTGATGGCTAATGGTGAATCCTGAATTACATTCTGCTCTTGTGATTACATTAACCTGAAAATTGCTGTAAATGATGGTGGGCAATGTCCACCCTACAGTACTACCATTAGCGATTAGCGATTAGCCATTAGCAATGTACAAATCTTCACTAGCTGTAAATCTTAACGTACACGTTCGAGGTCAAGGGTTTCCAATCCTTTGCTTGCACGGTCATCCCGGTTCTGGTGCAAGCCTTGCTGTGTTTAGCGATCGCTTATCAAAGCGGTTTCAAACTTTTGCTCCTGACTTACGCGGTTATGGAAAAAGTCGTTACACTCAAAACTTTGATATGCGCGACCATTTGCTCGATCTCGAAAACCTACTAGATCGCTATCAAATAAAAAAGTGTGCGATCCTGGGGTGGTCTTTAGGAGGTATTCTGGCAATGGAATTGGCGTTACGTCTGCCCGAACGAGTCACGGGGCTGATACTGATAGCAACAGCAGCCAGACCGAGAAGCAATCATCCTCCTGTCACTTGGCAAGAAAATCTTTATACAGGTATTGCCGCATTATTAAGTTGTATAAAACCTGACTTGCAGTGGAATATTGATACCTTTGGTAAGCGATCGCTCTTCCAATATCTTATCAGGCAACATACTCCCACCGCCTACGGATACATAGCAAAACACGCAGTACCAGCTTATTTACAAACTTCATCTGCTGCTACTCGCACTTTGTATACTGCTATTGGAAGTGGTTACAATCGGCTAACAGACTTAGAGCAAATCAAATGTCCGAGTTTGGTACTTGCTGGCGATAGAGACTGTCACATTACAGCCAGCTCTAGCTTAGAAACGTTTCAATTTCTCAATGACTCCCAATGGGAGTGTTATTCAGATACAGCACATCTGTTTCCTTGGGAAATCCCCGACCGAGTTTTGAATGATATCGAGCTTTGGCTAGAAAAACATCCACAGGTAATAGCTAATGGGGTAAACTAAATCTAAGTAAAGCTATGCAATACATAGAAATGTCTTTAATTGCTGGTTTCATCCACACTGGTTACTGCTATTAGAGCATTGTCGTTTAATTGGTTTAAACTTCCAGCTATTGGAGAGTGACCGTACCCGCTACCCCTGCGGGTAATACTCACTTTCATATTTCAATGCTTTCACCTTAAATTTAGTTAGTAACCAACCGCGATCTAAAGCGAATGTCACCGAACACCCAATTGAATTCAAGTATTGAACAGTGCGACCAATAAGAATCGCTTCCACTTCATTCGAGCTCATTAATCGAGTGATTTGGTTGTCCTGTTCTTGAATGCACAAATTTAATGCGGCATTCAAATCAGCGTGTATTACGTCCTTCGTATAACGAATAAAGCGATCCCCTTTTCTAGAACCTAATAACGTTCCAGTCAGACGATCGACTTGCGACGTATAAGCTGGATTGACCACTGATATTTTCGATCCAGTCTCCACAGAGATTTTCTCTAATGAAGCTTGTAATTCCCCCTTCATCCAAGAGTGGGAATTGATTACAGCGAAGTGAAAACCAACGTAAATATTGCTTTAACGCCTACAGCTAAAAGGCTTCTACGTGAACGAGCGATGGCGCTCTGTTGTAGAAGCATCAGTGATTTGATCGAAAAGTGGGCAAGAGGACAAATTACCTAGATTTGCTGCATTTTATCTAGATTCGAGTCTTTCTGCTTAACCGCTAATTGCTAACGGCTAATTAAGCCATTAGCCATTAGCTCTTAGCCAATTAAATCTGACCGCTAAAGATAGGCTGGACTTTGCGGTCAATCCGTTCCCCCAAGTCATCGGCTATTGTCAAAGATGCTGGTTTACAACGTTTAACATTGATAGCGATTCCCTGAGCACCTTCTTGTTCCAAATCTTCCACGTAGCCTTTAATTGCGGTTTTTGCCTCAGTAGAACTTAGAAATGGTCCAAAATAGTAAGTGCAACGAGGGTTTTGTGTCACGACCTCGACCCACCAAGCCAAGCCTAATTCTTGGAATACGTTAATCAGCACTTCCTTAAAGTTTTGCAAAATAGTCTTCATGGTTTTCTCTGATTTTTAATTTGTTACAGGGTTTAATGAAATGGGGTACAACGGATGATGTTCTTTTTACATTTCTTTATACTCTGTTTACTCTTCTTTTTTCAAAGAAATTTTTCTGAAATTATCGCATCTTGACTGTTTAGCGCTCGCTACTGTGTATATTTTTTATCAGTATTCATCGCTAAACAGTCAAATTCCCAGTTAACTCTTAGCACTTCCACGACCATTGACTCTTCCCTTGACTAGGGATGCATCTCCTGGCGTGAATTTCAATTTGTCTAAATGCAATGTATTCACCCAGCGCTGGCGGTATATTTCATATAATGCCATACCGGTTGCTACTGAGGCATTAAGGCTTGGAGTTTTACCTTGTAAAGGTATTGACACTAAGAAATCGCAACAGCGCTGTGTCAAAATACTTAAACCTTCGCCCTCAGAGCCAACGACTAACACTGTAGGACCGCTAAAGTTAACTGTGTGTATGGGTTCGCTGGCATTTGCTGCAGTGCCGTAAATCCAAAAACCTGCTGCTTTGAGTTCTTCCAAAGCGCGATGCAAATTCACGACTCTTGCAACAGGAAAATTTTCTAAGGCACCAGCAGCAACTTTCATCACTGTTGAAGTGATTCCAACTGCCCTACGCTGCGGGATCAATAATCCTTGAGATCCTAGTGCTTCTGCTGAACGAATAATCGCTCCTAGATTGTGGGGATCTTCAATTCCATCAGCAGCAATGATGACGGGATCTTTAACAGACTTAGCCCGTTCGATCAAATCGCTCAAATCGAGATATGCATAGGGAGCAATCTGTGCCGCCACTCCTTGGTGATTTGCTGAAGAAGTAATTCGATCTAAGCGCTTTGGTTCTACTTCGTCAATAATAGTCCCATTTTCTTTTGCTCGTAGAATAAGCGAATGAAAACGGTGATCGTAGCGTAAATGAGAGACGATCCAAATGCGGTTGAGATTTCGCTCGCTTTCCAAAGCACTTAAAACTGAATGACGACCGTAGATAAGATCGACATCCTCTTTGTCGCGAACAGGCGTTACCGACTCAGAAACGTTGCGATCGTGTCTCTTAAGTGTATTGGGAATGACTTTAGCAACGGACTTAGCGGTATTGGAAATAACTTTAGTTCCGGGCTTAGTGGAAGGGCGTCTCGATACGATCCGCTTTCCTTTCTCGGTAGAGGAATGCTCGCTATTTATTGCGCTGGAATTTTTAATTGGTCTTGGTTTACTGGTCATGGGAGGAAAAGGTGATATTGCGTACAGATAAGCATATTTATTTACATCAAATGACCGAACAAACTTTATTATTTTTCTGTCATTAGATTAATTTTTCATGATTTTTCCAGTTGAAGTTTTTGTAACAGTTCGGCTAAGCGCTGGAAATCGCTAAGATACAGATAGCCAATTAGGGTTTCTAAACTACTTGCTTGTTGGTATGTTACGGGATCGAGCCGCTTGGGACGTCCTGTAGCTGCATTACGACCTTTGCGGACAATTTCTAACTCAGTACTCCTCAGATAAGGATAGAGAGATTGCAATATCTCAGCCTGCGTTTCTGCCCTGACCTGTGACACCACCAGATGATGATATGCTTCTGGTCGTTGTGGTGGTAACAGATAAAACCTTCTTATATACAGTTCGTAAACTGCATCTCCCAAATAAGCTAAAGCAGTAGGAGAAATTAGTTGCAGCTGTGCCTGTGACATTTCTGGGAATAATTGCGCTATAGGTTCTCCCAACATATGACACCGAGCGGTATCCTTATTGGGAACTGAACTAGTTTCGTCCTGTAGCTCATCCTCCTGCGATGTCACAAGTGCTGTTTTCCTCACAACCTAATATTTGGGAAGCTTTTTTCGATTAGATTTAACTGAATCTGCCCTTTCTATTGCCGTGCAGATCTAACAAAGCATAATAAATGCTAAAAAATCAACTCACTAATTGTAACTTTTTTTCAATTTTTTGTTGCCATTTTGTGCACAAGGTTTGCCTTAAAACTATCCAAGTCTGCATCTTGGAGTCGCACGCTAATACCAACTTTTAAAAAGAGTGCTACATATACTCAGGTGAGGTTAAGTCCATTAGGGCTTTCTCAATCCAAAATTTGAAATGTTACGGGAGCATCCCAATTTGGAAAAAACACGTTTGCGATTGAAATCGCACGGCAGGTGCTACAACGGGGGGAACCCCCGCAATGCACTGCCTCGACTATACAAGCTAAGTCCGCCTACGCGGACTTCTCATTAAGTCCACGCAGGTGGACTTTAGTTTGTATAGCCCCAGAATTCTCTTCTTGCAGGCTTTAGGCAAATTCGGGATACTCCCAAATGGGACAACATACTTTTATTAGCTGAAATATCAAGCACTTAAGCACGACATTAAGCTTCTATAAATCCAGTTTAGCACATTAATAGCGATCGCTGTGCTGCTCAGGTTGTATTTTTACATATTTTTTAGATGAGTTCCTTAAAAACTTAATAATTTTTACAAAAATACTGAAATTGCGCCAATTCACAGGGGCAGTGCTTTGCTCTGGGTTTACAGAGTCATAGCAACTGCCCTTCTCTCCACCAACTAAGGGATAGCGAGAGGCTGTTTGGCGAACTTACTTCACTTTTACATCTTGCAACAGGAGACGATAGTCTTCTAGCCTTGGGTGTGGCGTAGTGCAAAATGTAAACTCACCTTCAATGTGTCCGAGTATCAAGATTGTTTCACATTCTCTAGAGCCGCATCTACTGATGTTTGCAGGGCTAGAAACTTCTCTAGGCGAACAAGCTTGACTGTTTGAGTGACACGGGCATTTGTGACTATTTGCAAGGTGCCTTCAGAACCTTGAGCCTGCTTAGCTAACTGTACCAAAGCACCCAATCCGGAACTGTCAACAAAGTCAATTTGAGACAAATCCAGAATAATGTGCTTTGGTCCTTCTTCTATCTTGCTACCAAGCACCTTGCGAAACGTCGGTTCGGAAAAGGCGTCTAACAACCCTGTGAGGCGGAATAGCTGACAGTTATCTCGAACTTCACGAGTGCCTCTCAGGCTTACGGTTAGATTAAGTGGCTCAGCAATAATTCCCTCCTTATAAGTTATGGTGAACGCTCCAGTATAGATGGTTTTAGTATATGTTGTCTACGACCTTTTGGGAGAATTGGGGATTGGCCCAGTCCCCAGTCCCCAATCCCTAGTCCCTAGCAGAGCGCATTCGCTGTACGAATTGCTCGAATAAATAATCAGCATCGTGAGGACCGGGGCTAGCTTCGGGATGGTACTGTACTGAGAATACAGGCAAAGATTTATGACGGACTCCAGCAACAGTGCGATCGTTAAGGTTAAGATGGCTCACTTCCACAACAGCTTCTGGTAAAGAATTTGGATCGATGGCAAAACTGTGATTTTGGCTGGTAATTTCCACTCGTTGTTGCAAACCCGCTGGCTGATTCAAGCCCCTGTGACCAAATTTCAGCTTAAATGTCTCAGCACCAAGGGCGTGACCGATAACTTGGTGACCCAAGCAGATCCCAAACATGGGTTTTTGCGTCCCAAGAAGTGCCTTTGTGGTTTCAATTCCTTCGCTGACGGCGGCTGGATCTCCAGGACCGTTGGAAAGAAAGATCCCATCTGGGTTGTATTTTAGAATTTCTTCAGGCGGAGTATCGGCTGGAACTACAATAACTCGACAGCCATAGCTGGCTAAGCGTCGCAAAATGTTGCGTTTTACGCCAAAGTCAAGAGCAACAACGGTGAAAGTTTCTCCATTGCTGACAGCAGCCCCTGGGCTATATTCCCAAATAGGATCTGTTGGTTCCGACCACTCATATATCTTTGATGTTGTGACTTCTCGAACAAGATTCAACCCTTTCATATTAGGTGCTGCTTGTACTTGTTCTAACAGTTCTGCCTCATCAAGAATTTTGGTGGAAATACCTCCGTTCATTGCCCCATACATTCGGATTTTGCGAGTTAATGCCCGAGTATCAATTCCGTAAATACCGGGTATTTCATGCTGTTTGAGGTAATCAGGTAATGATTGTGTCGCTCGCCAGTTACTCGGACGGTGACAAATATTGCGGGCGATCGCACCCCGTACTTGGGGTCTATTTGATTCCTCATCCTCTGGATTAACACCAGTGTTTCCCAATTCTGGGTAAGTAAACACAACTATCTGACCGCAGTAACTGGGATCGGTCAGTACTTCTTGATATCCTGTCAAGCCAGTATTAAATACTACTTCGCCAATTGTGGTTTGGGGATCGCCAAATGACCAACCGCGATAGGTTGTTCCATCTGCTAAAACAAGAATAGCGGGTATTGCGTCAGATAGGGGCATAGCCGATTGGAGTAAAGGGATTGGGGAAGGTGGGGGTCCCCTTTGGGGATAAGGAGCAATGGGGATTGGGAGTTGGGTTTGTGGAATTCTTCTAAATCCCCAGTCCCCAGTACCTAATCCCCAATATCTCAATATAGCGAGGAATAATTATGCCATAAATCATTGATTTCGTCACGAGAGCACATTATTAATAAAAATTTAAGAAATTAAAACATCAAATCTTTAAACACAAATTAGCAGTGATAGTAGATTTATAGGAGACAAGACGGGTAAAATTTTATTAATTATGCTTCAGCCCATTTTATCCCGTGCAGCTTTAATTACTGTCTCATCAACACTGATGGTTTTAGCGGTTGCTTGTCAACAAGGTCAACAAGCTGCAACCAAGATAAGTGAAGGTGAACAGTACGTGCCTACTGAAAAAAAAGTTGCCGCGCCAACTGCCACAACGGTAGAAAAGCCAACAATCCCGCAACCAAAACCAGTCAGGCAACAACCGTCCGAAATTGAATTGAGTTATTTTGAACAAGGATTGGACAAAGCAGTTGGTGCTCTGAGCATCAGCCAGTCTGCTCAATCTTCAGAAGATTGGAAGCTAGTCGCAACGGAGTTGCGAGAAGCGATCGTGTTGATGAAAAAAGTGCCAGTTGATAGCCCTTATTTCAATAGCGCCCAAGCAAGAGTACTGGATTACCAACGCCAGTTGAAATATGCTCTACAGAGAGTAACACGTCCTGTGACTCCACCAGTGCTGATACCCGTACCGCCAGCTCCCGATGTGGCTCTAGCTCCGACTATCCCCGCTGCACCACAAAATCTCAATAAAAAACCCCCTGTCTTGGTATCAAAAAAACCGTCCCTACCCCTATCAAAGCCAAATGTAGTAGTGTCGGTTAGACAAAAGCAAGCATATTCAATTCCAATTGCTGTTCCAAAACCTAAAGAACCACCAGTATATACTGCTCCCATCAAAAGAAGATTGGGTGGTACGCCGATTATTGAAGTGACTTTCAACGGGATTCAAAGGTTTGAGATGATTCTCGATACCGGAGCCAGTGGGACAGTCATTACTCAAAAAATGGCAATTGCTTTGGGAGTCGTTCCAGTGACAAAGGCAAAAGCCAACACAGCCAGTTCCAAAGCAGTGGAATTTCCTGTAGGTTATGTAGACTCAGTGGAAGTTGCTGGGGTAAAGACACGCCAACTTCCAGTTGCGATCGCAGGTGGAGAATTGGATACGGGATTACTAGGACACGACTTTTTTGGTAATTACGATATTACCATCAAGCGCAATACTGTAGAATTTCGTCCGCAATTGCATCCTCATAATAAATCTAATGAAGAACCAGAGGTAATAGTTCCACCCTTACCTCGAGAACCTCAAGCGAGAGAACCACAACCCATAGAAGTCCCTCTACCAAATTGAATCAGTGACTAGTGACCAGTGACCAGTGACCAGTGACCAGTTAGGCAGAAGATGATTTGATTAACCTATCTAGTTCTTGCTGCATTTGGCTGCAAACGAGTTCGTAACATATATTAACATAATCGCGATCGCGAGATGCATCTGCACCATAACGTTCAAAAATAATTGGCGGACAAACGCGAGTGCGAATAGTGACCGGGATCGGGATATGAGGTAAAGGACCAAAAGCAACACCCCAAGGTAAGCCCAAATAAATAGGAAAAATTTCAGGATCGATTCCTAACAACCAGGGCATTCCCCATTGGTGGAATTGTTGTACAATGTCGTAACAATTAGCAAGTACCAGAAATGTATTGTGAGCGCCAGTAGAAACAAGAGGTACTATAGGAACGTTTTGCTGTAATGCTAATTTAATAAACCCCTTGCGCCCAGCTAAGTTAATTTTGTGACGCAAATAATAAGGTCGAAAAACATCTTGAACTCCGCCGGGGTATACTAGTACGCTAGCCCCTGAATGCAAAGCCGTAACTGCCATTTTTGGGTGAGCTACAACCGCCCCAATTTTTGCCGTCATGAGCGATAATAGGGGAGAAACTTGCCATACTTTAGGATGTAATAAACCATAGACAGGTTTTTCTACGCCAAATCGTTGGAACCAGTCATACATAGCCATATACATATCAGGTGCTGCAAATCCCCCATTGTGAGAACCTACAAACAAGACCTTTTGTTGAGTGGGTATGTGATGCCAACCACTTGTTTCTACTCGAAAATAATATTCATATAACCATTTCCATATGGGCATAAAAAGTTGAATAAATTTTGGATCTCGTTGTTCCAAAGACCATCCAAGCTTTGTTATTGATTTGTTTTCCTTAAGTACATCTAATATGTCTTTGCTAGCGTTGCGAACTTCTTCAAGCATGGAAAGTGACTGTAACAACAATATTCTTTATAAATATTGCATTTTTTGGCTCGTAATACAAATTGCTATCTAAGTTTTATTTGATAGTACATTAAATTCCTAATATCTTCTGTAGGTAATCCTAACTCTTTAGCGATCGCAGCTTCAATTAGACTAGCTTCTGTAACTGGAAACTCAAACCTCAACTCTTTTAGTGCTTTGGAAACAGTCTTGACTTCAACTTTAGAAACACCGCTCTTTTTGTAGATTTCTACTTTAATAAAAAGTATCGACTTTTGACGTTGTTCTACCGATTGCGTTTCAACCTTTAAACGGCTGTCTCCTTTATAAGGCTGACTCAAGATTTCATCCATAACATATCCTCCTCCTACCCAGAAAGTCAATCCTAACAGCACTAAGGGTAACCAAAACTCTAATCCTAGTTTTAGTCCTAGTTTTAAACCTTTGCAAGGAGTCATGAGCGTTGTTCCTAAAAATCAGCACGATGAGATTTTGGCAATAATTCTCTGTAGAATTCAGTATAGCAAATGTAATATTTTTTCAGAAAGAGGCGAATGATTTTGATGGTTTAAGCTTAAAATAGTAAAATGGAAGATGTTGTCTACTAAAAAACAAATATGCACTCAATTCAGCCTTCAGCTTACAGCCAAAAGGATGAAATACTCGGATTGGAAGAAGATGTGCAGTTGTCAGGAGTTCAGTATCTCAGAAATTTTTTGGGTCAGAAAACTTCTGTGCTAATAGATTTGAAAGAACACGGTGAACTTTGGGCTGATGTAGAAGAAGATATTGATATACCTGTAACTGTTCAGTTCTTAGTTGACGAACAGGGATGTAAATGTAAGGTATTGCTTGACTTTGAGCAACATGGTGAAATTTGGGAGGATATTTACTATAGCTTGATTGCCAATCAACGAGCGAACGAACCTACTTTGCCCTTTTCAGAAGTCAAAAAGTCGTTGATTGAGAAGGGAAAATTGAGTGCTTGAGTATCAAGTGATTTTCTCTTGCTCTGCTCAAAAGGAGTTAGATGACTTACCAACAGAAATGATTGGTAGAATTTCTTCTAAAATTGAGGCTTTGGTAGTTGAACCACGCCCAGATGGTTGTAAAAAATTGAGGGGACAACTGAATACTTGGCGAATTAGGGTTGGAGATTATCGAGTAATCTATAAAGTTGATGATACCGAGCGCATAATTGAAATTGTTATGGTTTGTCATCGAAGTCAAGCATATAAGTAAGATCAATAAAGTTCTGCCCAAGCGCAGATACTCAAATTCTCTCAAAACCTCTAATGTACAATTGTAGAATTTAGTGAAATAAGCTAGTGGATGACATATTAGAGCGATCGCACCAACTACAACAAGATATAACTGATTTTGTATTTGATGCTGAGGATGAACTCGCAAAAGCTTTGGAAACCTACGCTGCTGAAAAGTCGAGTCGCAGTAGCGGTGACAGTTACCAAAAAGATTTAGCAATAGACTCATTCATTACAGAAGGAAGAGTGGGAGATTCCTCACCATTGGATCTGTATATACAAAGCCAACCTGAATTGTCACAAAGCGATCGCAAACTCATCACAAGTTGGTATCATACATTTATTGGGTTATTTGCTGTTACCAAAATTTTAGACGATGGTTTTGAACTCATGAATTGGTTAACAGCAAAGCACTACATAGTCAAGCCCAACAATACAAAAATTCAAAAAGAACTGTTTCGTGTCAAAGATGGAGAAATTATACTTACCCGTATTTCTCCCGTGACTGACACTTACTGGACATTCTCCGGTCCACAAACACTTATGGGTAAACTAGGCAAACCGAAACTAGCAGTAGCTATTGGTAAATTTAAAGATAATCACAGAAACCAGCTTTACGGAGATGCTCCAGACTTATTAGAAGAAGCTTGGTTATCAGTAGAACAATATCACCAACAATTTGTAGATTTTTTTGAGAGTGATGAAGTTACATTACCAGGATATCAACTCAACAAAAAAATAGCTGAGTTCCAAGAAGTCATGACACAAAAACGCTTGGAAGCAGCAGGGATCGATCCTTCAAAATCACTGGACGAAATTGTACAAGAATCTGGTATCGAACAAGAAGAGATCCAAGCAGTTGCTGAGGAATTAGGTGCTGATTCTAAAACAGTCTCTCAAATGTTTAGCAGTACAAATAAATCCAGTAAAATGGTAATGCCAAAAGTTGACTTACCTGCTGAACTCAAGAAAGCAGAACAAGTGACTGCTCTTTCACATCCCCGATGGGGACAGATGTTTCTCCCAACTTATGCCAAGGTAAAACAAATTTTAGAAACAGAAGACTGGCAAAGTATAGAAGGTGCTGAAAAACTTATACGTTTTTATCTTGAAGATAAAAGTATTAATGCCTTTATTTGGCATCGCTTAACGGAACAGTATCCCGCACAGTTAGAAAAAATTGTGCAAACAGTTTTACAACGTCCGGAGTTTAATCTACAAAAAAACTTAGATACGTTACTGCAAGAATTCAGCAAACCTATAGAACCAGAGTTACCAGATATTGCTAGCGTACCAATACATTTACACAACTTATTTCAAGAAGCTGTCGTGGAAGTTAGCAAATCTAAGCCCAAAGGGAAGGGTCAAAAGCAATCAACTAAAGGTTTTCAACGCTTGTAATGGAATTGATAATATTTTGATGCACTAAGTAGGTTGTCCTAAAATAAAGAAACCCGGTATCTTCAACAATACCTTTGCCAAAATGCCCTCACTCTAGAAGAGTGGGGCTATACAAACAAAGCCCGCCTGCACGGGCTATAAGGGTTTTAGCCCATACATCTGAGCTTCCTTTGTATAGCCATAGACTTCCAGTCTATGGGGCAATACGGTTCAGTTAAGTCTCGGTCGTCCTTCAGGGGATGTCAACAGAAGTATTAGATTTATGCACGCTCCTCCCTAGCCCCCCTTAAAAAGGCTACGGTGTACACACAAGTCTGAAATAGTTTGCAAATGGAGGTTTGAGCTTATATTTTACCCCACCCTAACCCTCCCCTTTCCAAGGGGAGGGAACTTGATTTTCAGGAAAGGAAACTTGATTTTCAATTTCCCCCCTTTATAAGGGGGGATTAAGGGGGGTAAATCTAGCTTGTGTGTACACCGTAGCCTTAAAAGGGGGGAAAATACTTTCATTTTTTTGGTGATACAAATACCCTGTAGGGGCGCAAGGCATTGCGCCCCTACGAATGTATACGTACTATGCATTTCATAAATTGATATTACCCGTGTGATTTGTTGAAAACTTAAGAAAAGTAAGAAAAGTAGGAAAAGTTTTACTGGAAAAAATATTAAATCGAAGTGCTTGAATTGATATTTAAAGATGATATTTTAAAAACACAGATGATTTGCTTTGGTGAGAGTCATAGAACCAAGTTAGGCTCTCCCACTGAAATGTGCAATTTTTACAACTCACTATTGTTTTGAAGCACTTATATTATGACTATTCAAAAAAATCCAGTAAGTTTTGGCAAAAGTCAAAATGGTTTCATTCGCTCACAAGCTACCTTACCCAAGTTAACGACTGATGCTATTGTCGTGGAGCGGGAGAGTACTTCGCCACTATCACCAGAGATACAATCTAAACTTAGTCTGGCTTCTTACCAAAAACGCTACCTCTTTTTTATACAGTGGTTTTGTAACCTCTCTGTTGGTCGCAAGCAGCTGATTGCTTTGATTGCTGCTCAACTTGTCTCCATTATAGGACTCAGTGTGGGGACGAGGTGGATTATCACTTCGGGGTTGCGAACGCAATTGCTCGAGCGAGCCAAATCAGAGGTCACTGTTACGGAGACTAATATTAACCTCAAGGTCAACCAAACGGGGCTTGGTTTCCGGAGTCAATCAGATAATCCTGTCATCATTAACGCTGCTAAAGTTTATGCGAAAAGCTACACTTTGTCCCCTGCTTTAAAAGAACAAGTTAAGCAGATTCTGCAAAAGGAAATCAAAGCCCGAAAAATTGAATATGTTACCTTGGTTGGGAGGGATTTTAGGATTATTTTTAATGCTAATGGCAAACGAGAAGGGGAAATTTTTAATCCTAACAACTTGGTTCGTCAGGTTTTTACTAATGCTAAGCAAATTAAAGCCAATGCAGTTGTCAGCTCTACCGAATTGGCTAAAGAGTCTCCTTTACTACCTGGTATTGGTCGAGATACGCTAATGCGTTACACCCTCACACCGATTCGCGCTCCAGGTAAAACTAAAATACTTGCAGTCTTGGTGTCTAGGGAAATTGTTAATGGGAAGTTGCCAATTATGGCAGGAATCTTGAAAGATTTCAACGGCGGTTACAGTGGCATTTATTTACGCAGACCCACAGGAGAATTTTCCCTGGCTACCTCTTTAGACCAAGGCGGAGCTACAGAGCTAAAGCAAGCTAAAGCTTACATAGCTTTGAGCGATACATCTTTACTTGCAGCAGCAGCAGCAGCACCCGGAGAAATTGTGACCGGACGGATGGTTGTGGGAACCCAAACCTATACTATGACCGCTAAGGCAATTCCCAATCTCATTATTCAGGATCGTAGCGGTCCTGTTCCTGTGTTCAGTGGTCAGCCCGTTACTATTTTAGTACGAGGAACTCCAGAAACCACTCTCAACAACTTGCTTAGCCAGAGTTTGTGGCAAGAAGGGGTGGTATTGCTCCTAGCGTTAATTATGACTGGTATCTGGGCGCTCATACTTAGGCAAACCATTACTAAACCCATCGAGCAGCTAGAACGAACCAATCAAGAATTTGCCGAAGGCGATCGCCAAGCGCGAGCCAAGGTTTTCTCTCTCGATGAGGTGGGTCAGTTGGCTGTTACTTTTAATAAAATGGCTGACAATATCGTGGTTTCTGAAACAACATTGGCAGAACAAGCCCGTCGCCAAGAAACTGAGGCTAACCAAGCACGTTTACTAAATACGATCGCTTCTCGCATCCGTGAATCTCTCAAGAAAAATGACATCTTTAATACAACCGTGATAGAAGTTCGAGCGGCTTTGCAAGCAGAGCGAGTGGTAGTTTATCTCTTTAATGAGAATTGGCAAGGGAGCATCTTTGCTGAATCAGTTAGTAGCGATCGGTTTGTAGATTTAGAGGCAAACATTAGTTCTGTTCGAGATTATGTTAAGAAGTATCAGAAAGGTCGTATCAATGCAATTGAGAATATTTCCGAACCCAATCGGACAGAAAGTAACTCCGACCAACTAGAAGCATTTGAAGACAAAGGTAATTTGATAGCACCGATTCTCTCAGAAAACAAGCTTTTGGGGTTGTTGGTAGCTTATCAAAGTTTTGGATTGCGTGCTTGGGAGAAGTCAAAAATCAATTTGTTCAAGCAGGTAGCAATTCAAGTTGGCTTTGCTCTAGATCAAGCAAACCTCTTGGAACAGAGAGAACAAGCGCAACAGGCAGCTGAAATTATTTCTCAAGAGCAGCGTCAACAAAAAGAAGCCATCCAGCGTCAAGTGGTAGAATTGCTCAACGATGTTGCAGAGGTATCCAAAGGTAACCTAACGATTCGTGCTGAAGTGACATCTGGTGAAATCGGCACTGTGGCTGAGTTTTTTAATACCATCATTGAAAGCCTGCGGGAAATTGTGATGAGTGTGAAAAAAGCTGCTATTGAGGTTAATCTTTCAGTTGGAGAAAATAAAGGTGCCATTCGTCAACTTGCTGATGAAGCACTCAAACAAGCTGGAGATATTCATTACACTTTGGATTCCGTAGAGCAGATGACGCTTTCCATTCAAGCAGTGGCAGATAGTGCTCGTCAAGCAGCAATTGTAACCCGTACTGCTTCTACCACCGCTGAGGCTGGAGGAATGGCAATGGATTACACGGTAGAAAGTATATTGAATTTGCAGGAAACGGTTGTAGCGACAGCAAGAAACATGAAGCGTTTGGGTGAGTCTTCTCAACAAATTTCCAAAGTTGTTTCACTTATAAACCAAATCACTCTGCAAACTAACGTGTTGGGAATGAACGCTAGTATTGAGGCAGCTCGTGCAGGTGAGGAAGGTAAGGGCTTTGCAGTGGTAGCAGAAGAAGTCGTTCAACTAGCAACAGAGTCAGCTGCAGCTACTAGAGAAATTGAACAAATTGTTGAAAACATCCAACGAGAAATTACTTCAATGGTTAGGGCTATGGAATTAGGAACAACTCAGGTGGTCGAAGGTGCTCATCTCGTTAAAGATACTAAGAAGAGTCTGGGGCAAATTCTAGATGTGTCTCACCAAATCGACCATTTAGTGGAATCGATTTCCCTCGCTACAGTTACTCAGGCTCAGACTTCTCAAGCCGTTACCCATTTAATGAAGGAGATTGCTAAAGTCTCCGAACGCACTTGCGATTCCTCTCGCAAAGTTTCTGCATCTCTACAACAAACTGTAGAAGTAGCGCAGCAGTTACAAGCATCTGTGGGTGTGTTCAAAGTTGGGGCGACAGAGTAACTTCTGTCGCAGGCAATATCACGCAAAGGTTCCGCTTTTTTGTACGTGTAATAGCCTGAAAAGCTTATTTTTTCGTAGGGTGAGCACCGCCCACCACCCCTTTATTGAGAAGGTGCAAGGTGTCAGGTAGGGGCGCAATAGACCTCTCCGGAAAAGATGTAGGGGCGCAATGCCTTGCGCCCCTACCAAGACTTTCAGGTCATGCATAATTAATTTCTGGAGATGTCTAATGCCTTACGCCGCTCGATAAAGTCTACTCAGATCTACTCACGCATGAGCAAAGCTCTTCAACCGGAAAGATAGCGGTCAACCTTTCCTACCTTGAAGGATTCACACCTTCACAGATTGATGGAGAGACGAGCTCTCTTGCTTGTGCCGAAGCTTTGGAAACCCAGGATTTCCGGTGTTCGCGCCCGCCGTCACCAACAGACCCTGTCAGAGTAGGTGTACCGAACCAAGCATGACGAGAACCTTGCTTCAAGTAATGCTTATGGAAACGCTGCCAATGTGCAAAGACGTGCTGACGAGCTTCGGGGCGAACCGAAGTCTGAAAGGCGTATCTCGCTGGCATTCTCTCATAGTAAATTCCCATTCCACGACGGGCTAAAACAAGCCCAGCCGCGCTATCACTACCCATACCATAACGTTTCATATATTTGACAACGCCGATTTGGCTAGAATACTTGGGACTCACCTCGATCACTTTGATGCCTAGTTTTAAGCATCGAGCTTTTAACAATTCAAAAAACTTGGCATAGGCAAAGCCGGATAACATCCGATTGTACTTGCGTCCGCTATGAAGTTGTTTCTTCTTTTCGGAAAAGTCTAATTTCTCAATGACAATTGTTTTTTTAGTAGCTAGCGCTCTGGATGTCAGTTCTGTCACTGCGTAGGCTAATCTTGCTTCTGTCTGTTCTGTGGAACATGAGTGTAAATCTAAATTGACTTTTCCCCAAGCTACAGGATTGCCGTGACGGTTAGTTGCACACCAGCCAAGAGAACCGGGATTAAGTGACAGTTACTAGCCCTAACGACTAGACGGTTTAAGCACTTGCAGCTTGGTCGGAAGTGACTTTACCACGTGCATTCAGTGACATCATAACTCTTGAAACACCTGTGGATAGAACGCTTGCTCCAACTAGCGTTCCCAAAACCCAAGGTGCATCAAAAGGCCATTGGAACCAAATCATAGCGCCAAGTACTAAGGTAACAATAGCGTTACCCAATGCCCAAGTCCAATTCTCTTGGGGACGTAGGCGGAATGCCAAAAGTAACTCGAATACACCTTCTGTTAGTAAAAAGCTACCAAGCAACAAGGTAAGTGTGAGGATTCCTGTGAAGGGGTAAACAAACAGCATGATACCAGTTGCTATATAAAGCCCGCCTAATAACAGCTTCCAAATGAAGCCTCCTTGCTCGCGGGTTTGTATTGCATAGGACAGTTTCGCTGCTCCTGAAGAAATCAGGATCAAAGCTACCCAAGTCTCTGCAAAAATTGTCGAAACAGCAGGCATGGCGACCGCGCTAATACCCAAAACAATCAACAAAACACCAATCCATAAAGATGCATTGGGCTTTTTCGCAATATCACGAGAAACATCAGTTGTCATATTCTTTTTTCCCTATGCTTAAATAAAAACCATACATTTAGGCTAGGGAATGTATCGGGAGTAGCGCTATAACCTAAGGGTATAAACTTGTTACAGCCTATTTATAGATATTGGTAATGTCATGCCTTATACTCAGTTTAAAACACTTAAACAAGTTAAAACCGATTTTAGCTTAACTATAGTTGAAAAGACAAATTTCATTCCTCAGTTAGAACCAACATCTGCCTCATCTGTATTAACTGCTTTTCTAGAAAGAACGCTTCCTTCAGTCATCGCGTCAAGTAGTGAAAAAGTTAGAAGCGAGGGTGGCACGAATGTCATCATACACTAAGCGGACTTCATCGCTAGCTTGTTCGTATTCAATAAGCTTGGTCATGTTCTCTTTCTGATATTTTGTTGGCTTTAATAGGAATCATAAATGATTTGTAAAAAACTCTAAGTACTGTAGGGTGGGCAATGCCCACCATTTGCTATCGGTGGGCATTGCCCACCCTACTACGTATACTTCAAAAATCAAATACTACTCCTAAAGTATTATCATTCTTTAAGCGTGTTTTATGTTGACTAACTTAGAATCCCTAACAGAAGAAAACCTAAAGCTGGGTTTGATGGAACTTGCCGATCGCGATCGCGATTTCGCTCGCATCTTAGACATTTTTGGTCATCCACCAATATGGAGTAGAGAAGCAGGTTTTCCAACGCTCCTGAATATTATTTTAGAGCAGCAAGTATCTTTAGCTTCTGCAAGAGCTGTATTCAACCGTTTATGTGGAACTATTGTACCTCTAACACCCGAAAATTTTCTCACATTGAACGATGTGCAATTGAAGGAAATCGGGTTGAGTCGGCAAAAAACAGTTTACAGTCGTGCGCTTGCAAGTGCAATTACTACCGGTCAACTCGAGCTAACTCAGTTAGAAACATTAGATGAAGCTATTATCAGAACCGAACTCAAGCGTATTAAGGGGATCGGAGACTGGACTGTTGATATTTACTTGCTAATGGCACTAAAACGCCCTGATGTCTTTCCTAAAGGGGATTTAGCACTGGCTATAGCTTTACAAAAAATTAAAGGTTGGACGGTACGCCCAACTCCAGATGAACTTGAAGCGATCGCTGAAACATGGAGACCCTGGCGTGCTGTTGCGGCTAGAATTTTGTGGCATTACTATCTCGAACACCGCAAGAATATTATACATAGCAATCCTATTTGATTTATAAAAAATAAGTAGGGTGGGCATTGCCCACCAAAAGACTTGGTGGTGGGCAATGCCCACCCTACAGTACCTAATATTATTGTATTCATAAAAGTTAACTTTTCAAGACTGTAAGTTCTCGTTTATACGAGTTGGGTTTGACCACCATCCGCATTCCTGCTGGTGCTGCCATCGTCATACCACGACGCACCGGACGTTGGGATCGCTTATTTGTTGGAGATAGCTGAAAGCGCATGAGAACAGTTGCCAAGACAAGTTTCATTTCATACAGGGCAAAAGCCAAACCAATACAGCGACGATTTCCACCACCAAAAGGCAAATACTCGTATGGGGAAAATTGCTTCTCTAAAAAGCGTTCTGGTTTAAATTGTTTTGGTTGCGGGTAAACTTCTTCCCGATGATGGGCTAAGTATATGCTAGGAACGATGACTGCTCCCTCTGGCAAGTCATAACCCATAATATTAATAGGCGATCGCACAACACGAGGGGTAGCACTCATGACAATTGGGTGAATGCGGAGAGTTTCTTGGCACACTGCACTCAAGTAGGGCAATTTAGTAACTGTAGTTGGATCTGGATTTTCACCAAGAGTTGCTAGTTCTGTCAGTAATTTTTGACGGACTTCTGGGAGGCGATCGATCCAATAAAATGCCCATGTTAAAGCCGAAGCGGTTGTTTCATGTCCGGCGACGAGCAGCGTTATCAACTCATCACGTAACTCAGCATCGGACATGGCTTCACCGTTTTCATCGCGAGCAGACATCATTAAACTAAGAACATCTTGCCGATTTTGGTTAAGTTCTGTTCTTCGTTCTTGAATCAGAGCATAAATTAATTTGTCAATTTTTTGTATTTGGCGCAAAACCCAACCCCAAGGACTCCACGCGCCGAAATCCTTCATAAAGAAGTCAAAAAATGTAGCAGCAGACATAAACGGAGAACTTATAAAGTCTAGCAGGGAACTCAGAAGTTGTCGAAGTTCTTCTAAACGCTGTCCCTCCTCCAAGCCAAACACCACCTGTAGAATGACTCGCAAGGAGATTTCTTGCATCGACTCCCGAATTACCAAAGGCTTGTCAATCTCCCAAGATTCCATAACTTGGCGGGTAATTGTGCGGATAGTCTCTCCGTAAGCTCTCATGCGATCGCCATGTAGGGGAGGTGTTAAAAGTTGGCGTTGGCGCTGGTGTCTTTCTCCATCTAGCAAAAGCAAGGAGTTGGTTCCAAACAAAAAACTTAAACCCCTATTTGTTCTACCCGCATCCAAACAGCTACCATCTGCTGTAAAAATCTGTTGCAGTGCTTGAGGTTGAGTGAAATATATGATAGGAGTTCCTTTGTTACCCCAAACTGTGATGCTGTCACCATAGTTTTTCGTTAGTCCTTCTACATATTCCAGTGGTTGAAAGATAAATTGCATCAACCTCACAAACAGAGGCATTTTCGGTCCATCTGGCAAATTGTATATTCCTTGCATAGGTACATCATGGAATCGATCGCTTCTTAATTCTACCTTTTGGATGAAAAAAGGGGTGGAAGCAGCAGTGCTGAGTAAAAATAATCGCCAGCCTAACAATAACAGGTTAGGATTTAAGAATGGTGGATAAACCTCTGCTGGAGTTAGAATCGCGCCATGTTGCTGAAAATTTAACTGGTTATAGGGGGAAATAACGATGCAGGAAGGTATTTCTGATTTACAACAAGAAGCAAAAAAGTATTCACCTTTAGAAGGTACACCTGCTATTGAAGTTACTGCAACTACAGTTAATGCAAACTCCGAGCAACCCCTAGTGCCTCTAGAATCTCCTGTAGATAAAAAATATTTACAGTTAGAAGCGACAGTCAAAGAATTAAGAGAAGCTTTAGATAAAGCAAAGCAAAATGAAGTCACTTTTCAAGAGAAAATCATCGAATTGCAATCAGCTTTATTAAAACAGAAAGAATTATCGGAACGTTTAAAATCGGAAGTCGAAGAAGCTAAAAACGCAGCTATTCATCTAGCACAAGCGAATTCTAAACTAACTGAAGAAGTCAATGTTTTAAAAGAGGCAAAAGAAGCTGTTTTAGCATCAGCAAAACCAGCAGCACGAGGAACTGTTCAACCATCAGCAAAGCCAGCAGCAAGAACTATTCCAACCTCGCCTCAACCCTCACCAAAATCAGACCGAGGAGCTATTCAACCATTACCAAAATCAGACCGAGGAACTATCCAACCATCGCCAAAATCAGACCGAGGAGCCATTCAACCATCGCCACAACAGGATAAAGGGATTTTCCAACCAGCAGTTAGATACAAAAAATCATATACAATCCCAAAATTACCCGATCTACCAAAAGATGAGTCTGTTGAAAATACTAATTCTCAGATGTGGTTGCTAGATTAGTACTTCGACTCAGTTATTGGGTTTTCACTAGGTTGGAGGAAGTACTCTTCCTCTTTCCCCAATTCAACATAAACGTACAATTCCTGTCGCCTCTGAAGAAGACCATCAACCCAACCATCTGATTATATATTAATTGTTACACATCCGACGCTGTAAATAATTGACTCATGCGCTTTAATATTCTCAAGACAGTGTATAAGTCATCACCGCGTCTGATTGTAAATTCATCGGATAAAGCATAAACTGGTTGTTCTTGCTGAATCAATTTGATAAAAATAAAATTACCACCGTTTGTGACTAAACCAAGTAAATTTCGATCGGGTCTTAAATTAGCTAGCATATAGGATAATGCTTGCGGGATACCTATTTCTAATGAAAATCCTGCTTGTTTAGATTCAATAACGAGAACCCATAGTTGGTCTTGTAATACTAATACATCGATTTTTCCTCGAATGGTTACTTCTCCATCTTCAGCAGTAATTTCAACTGATTCTTCGCTATCAGTATAAAAAGCTTCTAAGTAAAAGCCTGCATAACTTAATAATGGTGATAATACTGCCAACTTGACCATATTTTCAAGCATGGGACGTTTAACCAAGTTTAAATAACTTGCTTTTACTCTGTCTAATTCCTGTTTTTCGTAGTCTGTAAGTTCTGGTAAATCCTGTTGCCATTCATTAAACCACTCTGGAGAATCTACGAACTTCAAATTAAACTTCTTCTCTAAATCGTATAATTTTACTTTTTCAGCTTGAATTACTGTTACCATCTTCACACCTCATAATTCTAGCAAAATTCTAAAATGTTGTGAGCGACGCTTTGCGGTTGTTCTACATGAGGAACGTGACCGCAATCTTTAATCCAAATCAGTTTGCTGTTGGGAATTGCTAGCTTAAACCTTTTAGCATCTCTAGTTCCTAAAATTTTGTCAGAATCTCCCCATAAAATGAGAGTGGGTTGTGCGATTTGTGATAAGGTCTTGAATCTAAATGCACTGTATCCACCACTTTTAGTAAAAGCAATCAAAGCTTTGTTCCAATCAGAACATTCAAGGTGAAGTGATGCACAGAGTCGGGAATCTAATGTTGCTAACTTTTTATTTTTATATGCAGTACGAGTTATACTTTGTCTGACTTTTGGATTGCGTAAAAACTCTGTTGCTAAATAGTCGAATGGTGGAAACATAAATTTCCCGATTGGCGGACTCCCTACCAAACCCGTACTATCAATTAACACGAGCTTGCGAACGACTTCTGGATAACTTAGAGTGAAATCAATGGCTGCTGCTCCCCCCATAGAAGCACCTACTAAAATCACAGGTTGGTTAATGAGGGTTTTCCAGAAATGATAGAGATGGGTTTTGATAGCACTAGGACTAAATTTGATTTCCGCTGGTCTGTCTGTAAACCCGAATCCTAACAAGTCCACCGCCCATGTCTCATTTTGCACCGCTAGTGGAGGTATGAGACGGCGAAATTCAAATACGGAACCGTCAAAGCCATGAATTAATAGCAAAGGTATCCCCCCACTCCCTTGTTGTACGTAGGTAGTGGTTATTGGTTGTGTGGTTAAAGGAGTTGCGATCGCAGTCTGCTGAATACTTTGAGCCAAAGCAATTGACGCGGGTTCTGTCAGTTGACTAACTGTTATAGGTAGAAAACTTGGAAACATAATGGTCACTGGTCACTGGTCACTGGTCACTGGTCACTGGTCACTGTCACGATTGACTAATGTTGCGCTAGCTTGGTCAACAGGCATCAAGATAACTTCATTAATATTGACATGGGCTGGTCGAGTCACGCAAAAAAGTATGACATCAGCTACATCATCTGGAGTTAGGGGAGTGACTCCCTGGTAAACTTTCTTAGCACGTTCGGTGTCGCCGTGAAATCGCACTTCGCTAAATTCTGTTTCTACCATTCCGGGATCGACGGAAGTGACACGGATGGATGTACCTAACAAATCTTGTTTTAAACCTTCAGTTATTACTTTAACAGCAGCTTTAGTTCCGCAGTAGACATTTCCCTTGGGATAAGTTTGATGTCCGGCGATGGAACCAATGTTGACTACATGACCGCGATCGCGACTTACCATTCCGGGAAGAACAAAACGGGTTAAGTATAGCAGCCCTTTAATATTGGTATCAATCATTTCCTCCCAATCTTGAATGCTGGCTTCATGGAATTTATCTAGACCACGGCTCAAACCAGCATTATTAACTAGTATATCGATATCAGACCAGGCTGGAGGTAATTGAGAAATAGCTGATTCTACTGCTGTAATATCTCGTACATCTAATTGTAATGAATGTATTTCATTAGAAAAGTTTTTGTTGAGTTCTTCGACTAATTGCTCCAAGCGATCGAACCTTCGTGCAGCTAAAATAAGTTTTGCACCTGCGCCTGCAAATAATTTGGCGCAAGCAGCTCCTATACCACTACTTGCACCAGTAATTAAGACGATTTGATTTTTAAGAGAAAGCATGATGAATGATGAATTATGAATGATGAATTATGAATAAATTATTTCATCATTCATAATTCATCATTCATAATTTACCTATTTACGACTTGAAGCCGTTGAGTAATCATTGTCGTTCCTTCTCCCCGCATAACAACAGCAGAAATCCATTGGCTACCGGGAACTGTTGGTGCGCGTCCAATTTTAAAAATTCCCCCGGAAGATAGTAATTCTAGGTCTACTTGTGTAGGAGTTAGGTACTTGTCTGGCTTAATTGTTTCCTCTAACGCCGCTCCTAAAAGATAATCATCGCCCAAGGGTTCTTGAACGATCGCATCTAGGTTATACTGCTGACCAACTTTAACTTGTTGGGGTAGCTTTAACTCAACTCGAGGTGGTTTGGCTCCAGAGGTTAGCAAAGTGCGCTCAGATAAGATGTCCTGACGCACAATTTTGCCACTTGTAATGCGTTGGCGCGATCTAATTGTAGCGTTGAGAGCCATATTGTTACTGGTAGCAGAGGGAAGTCCAGTAATATTGGTTACTATTTCAGCAACGATCGCATTGCCTTCTGGTGTCCACGATTGCAGTTGAGTGGTATATTTCAATTTTGGGTATCGCTGCCAAAGACTTGTCAAAGCTTTTTCCATGCTTGGACGGGTTAAGCCATCGCTATGAGTGAAATTGGGGCTGTAGAACTGAACAACTCCTTTGACATCACCTCGGCTGGCTGCTGTATCCACTTGTGTCAGTAAGCTTTGGAGTTCGGCTGGTGCATTCTGGGCTGTACCTGCTTGAGCGCATTTCAAACTACTTAGTAAACTCAGTACTAGTAGGGAAACAGCTAGCAGGCGGCTGGGTTGGCGTTTGAGTAGTAAGGCGATCGGGTTAGGCATTGGTGATTGGTTCAACAATTTATCTACAGTAAGCAAGGAAATTGTTTAATCTTAAGTTAATCTAGGTGCTTTTGGGGTGAGAATGGTGAGATGGCACATACTCCTGTACGTTTATTAATAGCTGCTAGTGGCACTGGCGGACACTTGTTCCCCGCAATTGCCCTTGCCGAACACTTAAGCGATTATCAAATAGAATGGCTTGGCGTTCCGAATCGGTTAGAGACACAGCTAGTTCCCAAACAGTACCCCTTGAATACTATTTCAGTAGAAGGATTTCAGCAAGGTTTTGGGATTGCCTCAGTTAAGGTATTGGGAAAACTTATCGGTTCGGTTTTGCAAGTTAGGAAAATCTTAAAACAGGGTAACTTTCAGGGAGTTTTTACAACAGGCGGTTACATCGCCGGACCGGCTGCGATCGCCGCACGTTCTTTAGGTTTGCCTGTGATTTTTCACGAGTCCAATGCTTTACCTGGTAAAGTGACTCGCTTTTTTGGTCCTTGGTGTAGTGTAGTAGCTGTGGGGTTTGAAGTGGCGAGTCAGTACTTGTCTCGCGCCAAGACTGTTTACACGGGAACTCCAGTGCGATCGCAATTTTTGGATGAAACCACTGCTGCATCTTTGGATTTGTCAATTCCAGAAGGAGTTCCTTTAATTGTTGTTTTTGGTGGTAGTCAGGGTGCTGTCGCTATCAACAAACTAGTACGTCAGTCTGCCAATGCTTGGTTTGATGCTGGTGCTTGGGTTGTTCATTTAACTGGAGACAAAGATCCAGAAGCAGAAAGTTTGAAGCATCCACAGTATATTTGTTTACCATTTTATAGTAACATGGCTGCCTTATTGCAAAGAGCAAACTTGGCAATTACTCGCTCTGGTGCTGGAAGTTTGACAGAAATGGCAGTTTGCGGCACGGCAGCAATTTTGATTCCTTTTCCTTTTGCAGCAGAAGACCATCAAACTTATAATGCGAAAGTTTTTACCTCAGTTGGTGCAGCCATTATGTTTAAACAATCGGATTTGACGGCTGAGGATTTGCAGTCTAAAGTTTTGGAGTTGTTGCAGAATCCAGAAGAGTTGCAAAAGATGGCGGAAGCAGCAAAAGCGATCGCTGTTCCCGATAGTGCAGACAGATTGGCTCAGTTGGTTCGCGATGTTGTGGAGAAGAAGTGAAAAAAGCTGACATCAAAGACACTCGCGACTCATGACCAATTGTCCATTACTCAGTCGATACACTGATACTTTTAAGCTGAACATAATTGAACATTGCTGCTCAAGTCAGCTACAACCTCAGTAGCAGAAACAGTGCTAACGAGGGTGGTATCCCACAACGCCTTTAGGAAAATCCCAAAGGCTCTTAAAAGAAGTAGGGTTGTTTTGGAGATGCATGAAATGTGAATTGGCTAAGGATCGGCGCTCAGGAGTTAGTGTAAACTTAAAGACTTTCACTATTTAACTTCAGCACATAATTCTTAGTTATAGTTTTTACACTAGAATAATAATCCGATCGTCTGCAAACAGTATATACAGAGAACTGCTTTTCCCTTAGCACTTTTCAGCAATTTTTGCTGTCGCTTTTATTGTATTAAAGCATACAGCGATCGCACTTCCTTTACTCAACTTCTCCAATCTACAGCAAGAAGAGAGTAGTATTATAAAATTGAAGCTTTAGTCTTAAGTTAAATTTTTACCATGTCTCAGAAAAACTCTATCAATCCTTGGAAATATAAACCTTGGTGGTGTCAACCATGGTCTATTCTTCTGACAGGTGTTACTTTGATTGGTGGCAGTTGGGTGTTATTTAAAACTATTTGGCTCACTATTTGTGTCAGTATACCCATATTAGTATGGATGGGATTTTTCTTACTAGTTTGGCCTCAATTAATGATTCGTAGTGGGATGTTGGACTCACAGCAGGAGTAAGTTAGGTGGATTGCCTTAACTTGACGTCATCGGTGAGATACCCATCCCATAACACAATTAATAATTCAACAATTACCAATGATTTGGTCACTGTTCACTACTTACTGGTCTGTCACTGATGAGTGCGCTACGCAAAACCTAGGCAAACTTAAGGATTTACGCCCTTAAGGATAGGAGAACCGATAGCGCAGTGTTTTTTACGGATATGAGGGATCGCTAAGACCTGTACAGTATCACGCCCACAAGGAGCTTTTGTTTGCACGCCAGACGCTTCAACGGGGGGAACCCCCGCAACGCGCTGGCTCCGTAGCTTGCTGTACAAAACCCTGTTAGGGTTTACCTGTTTGATACCAAGAGAATACCATTTGTGACGATTAAAACCGCCGCAGATGTTAATCCGCCTAGCTACCTTCTTCCAAGCTCCCGACTTCAATTTGTCCTCTGGCGAACTAAAGTAAGAATCAAGGTGTTTGGGTAATCTTTCAGTTCGATTCTGTCCACGCCGCGCAATTACTAACGCCGCAGCGCACCCAGAGTTCAAACCGTATGCTGCCATATATTTCGTAACACCAATTACGCTAGTATAGGCAGCATCAACTTTAATTAATTCCACCCCAGATTTAATGCAACGAGATTCAATCATCTGGGTGAATTGGGAATAAGCCATATTTGAAAGCATCCGCGCATATTTCGCGCCTTTCTCCTTCATGGATGCTTTCTTTTGAGCAAAATCTAAATCTTCTATGGCTACAGGTACGTTGTACTTTAATGCGATGCTAACGGCTTCAGCTACAGCTTTCCCTATGATGTCTTTTGTTTGATTAGAACGCTTATCTTGGATGTTAATCTTGATAGTTCCGTGGCGTTTTAAGTTGCCGTGACGGTCAATCAAAGTCCAATCAATGCTGCCAGGATTCAAGTCAATTCCTACCGCACCATTCTCTAGAGATGTCTGGATTATTGGGTCTACAGTTTCAATCGTTGCGTTAACATAAAGCTTGCCATCTTTGTTAACTATTTCGTAGGTAACTGGCTGTTTGCTGCCATTCCTAGATGTTTCTTTCTTCTCTCCATTATTACCTTTGCGAGTAGAGGTGCGCCGGACTGGCTCTATAGCCGCTTCTAACCATTGTTGACCATAAGAGAACTCTAGATCAAAAAAGGTAACGGTATCACCATACTTCGCTCTTAAACTGGGAGTACAAGTGATTGTCAAAGTATGCAGCAATGGATTGTACCTCACAAGCTGATTCCCAGAGTGAAAGTTCTTTGACCCTATAAAGAATGAACGAGCAGAACGTTCAGAGCGCCAATCTTCCAGCCATTCCGACTTGTTTTGATAGCCATTTTCTTTTAGCCTGTACTGCTTTTCAAATAACTTGGACGAGCCAAAGGTTACCTTAAACTGTCCTGTTGCCTTTGACTTTTGAAGGCGGGAGATTTTAGCTTCCAGCTTGTTAATTTTCTGCCGTTTGAAATGAATCCTCTTTCTTAACTTTTTAGCAGTTGATTCTTGCCCAGATTTGACGGCTTTATCTAGCTGAAATTCCAGTTTCTTGATTGTTCTACGAACTTCTCTGATTCGGTCGGAGTTTTCATCAATGTACAGGTCTACTAGTTCAGACTGAGAACTGTAGGTAGCATCCGCTTTGTTGTAAGCATTCTTGGCTTCTGTATTGGATAAGCCAAATCGCTTTTCTAGCTCCTTGCAGATCAACTTTTCTATCTCGGATTCTGTAGTCTGCGTCTTGCCAATTCGATTCCGCAAAGCAAAAGCAGTGCGAATAGCTTGTCCAAATATAACTCCGTATTCTTCCAGATAATCTAACGCCTTTTGGTTTTGATTATTTTTGATTGCTGTTGTTTGAATAGTTATAACGGACAAGCTAATTCGCCTCCTTGCTTTCTTATGGCTATTGATATTATACAGCTATATTCTAGATGAATTCCGTAAGTTTCCGAGCGCACTCAAAGCAACGGTATGTGAAGCGTCCATACAATCATCTTCTGAGGTTTTTTAGGCTATGATGTTCTCAGTAAGATCCTGGTGTAAAATATTAAGGAAACACAAGTGACCGAATCTAGTAGTCATGCAATTAACCGCCTGATAGATGCGATCGCCGCCAGTCGTGAGGTGACAGACCGTCAACTGAGTGCTTTGGCAGCGACAGTCGAGCAAACGACTCAGAATATTGACCGCACGGAACGGAATATTGACCGCCTGGGTCAGAATGTCGATCGCGCTTTAGAAGGGATGCAGCAGACTACAGACCGAATTGAACGTCACGTCAACGATGCTGTGTTGGGGATGCGACAATCTGCTGACCGGATCGAGCTCCAGGTCGGATTAATGTCCGAGCATCTTACTGCGATCGATATCAAAATTGAGCGGTTAGGTGACAAAATTGATAAACTTGCTGACCGCATTAGCGAACTCACTAGCGCCGTGAATGGTCATTTAGAAGTAGCTAAGCAGCAAGCACTTAATATTGGCGAACTTACTAAACTTGTTGTGGCTCAAACAAACATGGTTGCTACGTTTATGAGTAGAAGTAATTGAGAATGCAGCAAGTTTGTGATTAGTTTTGATAAGTTAAGTTGGTTTGAATCCCCGACTTCTTGAAGAAGTTGGGAATCTTGCAGATGTCACAATTAATGACATGAACCACTAGTTAGCTGTATTTGTGAAGACCTATTTAAATATGATGTTAATAACTTGCTATAGTTATACGTGAAGCTAAGATATTGAAGTGTATTTAGATTTAGTTATCGCGGTATATCAGTGAATATAGCGAGTTAAAAAATACCTTTTCACAGACTCTTACTATAATTAGACATCTCCAGAAATAAATTAATGTATTACCCAAAAGTCTTGGTAGAGGCGCTCTTGCATTGCGCCCTTACATCTTTTTCACGCCTATGTCTGTTTGTCAACGGGAATTACTCTGAGAAAGCTTCAGCATTTTAGAGGAAAGGTTAATTATTTTCCGTAATTCTGCCATTAGCATTTATAGTGATGGCTTCTATACTTTAGAGAGTTTTAATGATCGTAACTAAATTTAACGTTATCAAACAGGATACAAGCCCGGACATGAATTTAACAGGTCTTTACAAGAATTGGGCTTCGATCTGGTGAGGGTGTATTTTGCTATCTAAAAAATTACATTAAGTAAAACCCACTTCCCCTACAACAATTATGGAAGATTACCTACAAATTTGGTTTATTTTGAGACGACGATGGTTGCCAGCTTCTATCGTCTTTTTGGCTGTGTTCCTGTTAAGTGTTATAAAAACGATGCAGGATACACCTATTTATCAAGCTAGCGGTCAACTTTTATTTAAAAAGAATACGACTTCTTCTTTGACGGGAGTTGGCAGTCAACTGGGACAGTTAGAAACTTCAGTACGCGGTAATCCTTTAGATAACGAGGCGGCAATTTTGCGTTCTCTGCCTTTAGCAGAAAGAACCATAGCCGCTTTAAAGCTATCTCAACATCCTCACACCTTGTTACAAGAATTGCAAGTGTCTAATGTAAAGGGAACTGATATTCTGGAGTTATCATATGTAAGTACAGATTCTAAAAAAGCTGCATCAATTGTCAATACCTTAATGAGGATTTATATAGACAATGACATAAATGCAAATCGTGCGGAAACACGCTCGGCTAGAGACTTTATTCAACAACAATTACCTATAAGAAAAGCAGCATTACAAGCGGCTGAAGAAACTTTGCAAAGATTTAAGCAGCGAAATAGAGTTTTAGATCTGAAAGCAGAAGCGACATCTAGCGTGAATATTCTTAGCGATCTAGATAAGCAAGTGGCTGCAACTCAATCTGATTTAGCGGCTCAAACTGCTCGTAAGGAATCAATTCAGAGTATGTTTGGCGTGAGTTCCCAAGAAGCAGTTATTGCAGGTTTTGTCGGTGAGTCTCCTACAACCATTTCAGTTCTCGGTCAGTTACAAGATGCTCAACAAAAGCTTGCGGTTGCAAGACTTCGGTTAACAGATGCTCATCCAACGGTGATTAACTTTAAGCAACAAGTCAATATTCTTAACAGAGAACTTAAGCGGCGAATAGAACAAAGTTTTATTGGTAAGGCAGGACGCTTTAACCAAATCAAAGACCCAGAAAAAATTGTGCAGTTGAGAAATTTAGGTTTGCAACAAGGATTACTTAGCACTTATGCTGGTGCAGAGGCAGAACGTTTGAGTTTGCAGGTCAGGCTTAAAGCTTTAGATAGAGTTATTGATTCATACAGACAACGAGCTAATACCTTACCTCAGCTAGAACTTCAACAGCGTCAGATCGAACGTGAAATAGCTGCTACTGAAGCAAGTTATAAAAATCTGTTGGATAGGTATCAGGAACTTCAAGTAGCTGAAAACCAACAGGTAGGTAATGCTCGGATTATTACACCTGCCTTAGTTCCGGGACAACCGATAAAGAACCGCCAATATATGAACTTGCTGCAAGGTTTAATGGGTGGAATTCTCTTAGGTGCTGCGGCGGCTTGGTTATTGGAGAAAATTGACGGTACTGTTAAAACGTCTAAATCAGCCAGAGACTTGTTAAGCTCTTATCCTGTACTAGCAATTATTCCTCCTTTTCCCCATCGCAATCTTATTCACGCTGTTCCAGAAGTGATTGTTAGAAATAACCCAGATTCTCCTGTCAGCGAAGCTTTTCAGATGCTGCAAACTAATCTGAGATTTTTCAATTCGGATAGACCCATCAAAGTTATAGTTGTTGCAAGTTCCGTACCTAAAGAAGGTAAGTCTACCGTTGCTGTTAATTTAGCTGTTGCCATGTCTCAGTTAGGGCGTAGAGTCTTGTTGATAGATGGAGATTTGCGTCATCCCAGCCAGCATAAAATTTGGGAAATTCCAAATGAACGTGGCTTAAGCAGCGTTCTTACTAGTGAGTCTTATTTGGAAGAGTCTGCGATTGAAGTTCAGCCCAATTTACAAGTGCTGACTGCAGGTGTTGCAACTCGCAATCCGGTTGCATTGCTCGATTCCAGCCAAATGGCTGTATTAGTAGCGCAGGTTGCACAGAATTATGACTTTGTGATTATCGATACTCCTCCATTAACTGTGGCAGCTGATGCGACTATTCTAGGTAAAATTTCTAATGGTATCTTATTTGTTGTTCGACCAGGAGTAGCAGATTCTGGCAATATTGAGTTATCTAAAGATCTGCTGGAAAAAGCTGGTCAACACGTTTTGGGTGTGGCGATTAATGCTGCTCAGAGTAAAACTGCTACTTACAGTGTGAGTGCTGCAAGAGTGTAATACCAATTCTTTGTGAAGCTGCAATATATTTACCCCCCGGCTAACGCCGTCCCCCCTTGGCAAGGGGGGACTACAGGGGGGTAGAATTTAGCGCATCTTCATAGAGAATTGGTATAAGTCAGCCCTATTTGATTTTTAAAATGCACTTAGGGTAGGCATAGCCCACAAAAAGTATCATGTGGTGGGCAATGCCCACCCAACATTACTAAACAAAACCGCAGGTTTTCAGTTGAATTAATCCAATAAAATATTTCAGAAATAGGATAATATTGTAGCAACAGTAGCATAATTGATAGAGTTATAAGGCTTTAAACATCTCAATGAAGTGAAAACTACTGTTGCTTTACATATCAAGCTGTTGATAATACCAGACATTAAAATCAAGAGTGTGTTTTCTCTAACTAAAGTATTATTCTTTGAGGAATATAAATCATATTTAGGCATACTTTAAAAGTTTTAGTTACATTCCATAGAGATAATAAATCAGGAATGAACATTAATAAATAACAAGCTTGCATTTGATTGGGTAGAGAATGATTTCCCTACCTGGGATAGACAGAGAATATGGAGATAAACCTATATAGTCTGTATATGATTCTTACTAAAGTTTTGCTTTTCACCAAGCTCTCATGCAGACAGGGTAGCTTCAAATTATGCATTAGTAAGAAGGTCTGCACTTTTATAAATTAACTTTTCAGGAGGTTATTTGTGCGGATTGCTCAGGTTGCTCCATTATGGGAGAGAGTACCGCCCCCAGCTTATGGTGGCGTAGAGTTAGTAGTGGGGTTACTGACTGATGAATTAGTCCGTCGCGGACATGAAGTAACCCTTTTTGCATCGGGAGACTCTATCAGTCTGGCAAAGCTTGTATCAGTTCATCCCCAAGCCCTTAGACTTGATAAGAGCGTGAAGGAGTATAACGTCTATGAGACGTTACAACTCAGTCGCGTATATGAAATGGCTGAAGAGTTTGATGTTATTCATTCTCATATGGGTTTTCCTGTCATACCCTATGCAAATCTGGTAAAAACACCTACCGTTCATACATTGCACGGGATTTTTACTCCTGATAATGAAAAGATGTATAGGTATGGGAGAAAGCAACCATACGTTAGTATCTCTGATGCACAAAGGGAACCAAGGCTGGGATTGAACTATGCTGCAACGGTTTACAACGGCATTGATGTTAGCAGCTATAAGTTCTATCCTCAACCTGATGAAGAGCCGTATTTAGCCTTCTTGGGTCGCATATCTCCTGAAAAGGGACCGCATCATGCAATAGAGATTGCCAAGAGAACGGGTTGGCGCTTGAAGATGGCAGGTAAGGTAGATGTTGTTGATGTAAAGTATTACGAAAACGAAATTAAACCTCTCATCGATGGCAAACAAATTCAATATCTGGGTGAAGCGAACCACCAACAAAAGAATATTTTGATGGGTGGTGCAGTAGCAACTTTGTTCCCCATCACTTGGAGAGAACCTTTTGGGTTAGTGATGATTGAGTCTATGGCATCTGGTACTCCAGTGATTGCTATGAAGCTGGGATCTACCAAAGAGGTTATTGCTCACGGAAAGACAGGATTCCTGTGCGATACTGTTGACCAGTGTGTAGAGGCTGTTGATAAAGTTGCTGAGTTAGACCGTACAGGTTGTCGTGAATATGTGTTCAACCGTTTTAGTTATCAAGCAATGACTGATGGTTACGAAGCAGTGTATCGTCAACTCATAGCCGATCGCTTTGTTCGAGGTGTAGAGCAATTCCGCAAGTCGGTGATTGCAAGCAACGGTCGGGTTTAGGAGAATAAGGAAACAAAGGGAAATTATAAAAATCCCTTTTCCCTAACCCCCTAATATCGATTACCTAAATGTTTGCTACACGCGATCTCCCAACTCCCCTGATTAAGGAGGGTTGGGAGATCGCATTTGTTGTTAGCTTGCTGAAACTGCGTCGTCACCGCCACTAATAAAAATTTCTTTTCTTACATCTTGTGCCAACTGCCCTCTCAGGCTAAAGCCTGTGGCTACACACACTAAGTCCGCCTGCGCGGACTACGAATTGCTATTTCCTGCGTACCTTTGCTCTGGGTTCTGGTGCAACTCTAGTTTCTTTAAGTATTCTTTAAATGGGATAGGAATAACTTTCCCCTTTTAGGGCACAAGATGTAAATCCCCTTCGCTATCCCGTTGTCCCTTTATCCCCCTTTTCTTCACAGGTTGAGCTGGATTTCCTACATATATCGTCATCGGTTCTAGGGAATGTCCGGTGACTCCGCCCAGTGTTAGCACGGCTCCTCGTCCTATGGTGACTCCTGGACCGATAACCGCTTTGGCTGCAATCCAGCTACTTTCTTCTATATAAATGGCTGCAGGAATCAACTGAAAATCAGGGTGGTTCCAGTCATGATTTCCCGTGCAAAGATAAACATTTTGAGACAAACAAACATGACTTTCGATAATAATAGGAGCGAGATTGTCTAGCCAAGCGTCTTCACCAATCCAAACATAGTCACCAACTGTCAACCGCCAAGGAAACTTTACCCGAACTCCGGGTTTGATGCGGACTCTTTGACCGATTGTTGCACCAAATAAGCGGAGAGTCCATACTTTTAAAGATGACATCGGAAGCCAATGGCTTTGTACCACAGGTGCTCCAAGAAAGAACCACAGCATTTGTTTCCAAAAGGGAGCACCACAAGTGTAAGTACCTAAGGTGTAATTATTTAGATGCATATGATGAGCGAGCAAGACGAGGATTTAGACTAGCTCCAGTACGACCTGTAACAATCCAAAGGAGCGATCGCGCACTGTCACGAAGGATATGGGGAAGTGATTCTTTGGGTTCTTTAGATAGAACGGATATGGGGGTGAAGGTAATGCCTTGACTGCCAAGGACGAAGGTAGCTATGACTTTTGCCCTTGGCATATGGAAGTCAGAGGTAATTAAATAAAGATGCTGAATTTGTCGTTGTTTGAAGTCAGATACGAGGCTGGTGAAGTTAGTAACGGTGTCAACAGCCCGGTAGTCGAGATGAAGACGGTCATTTGGAATGCCCGCAGCTTGAAAGATTGGATAGGCTTTGTCTGGGCGCGTACCTGTAGAAATCCAAATATCTAAATTGGGAAAGTGTTGGGCAAATTGAGCAGTAAATTGTTCTCTATCTGAACCACCACCTAGAGTGAAAATTCCTTGTGGGAACGGAGCTTGGTAGGAGGCGATCGCCAGTCGTACAGGAATGATACTCAAGAGGATAAGGATTAGACCTAACATCGCAAAAATCCAATATTTTTTCATTTGGCGATGTAATTGTCTCACATAGAAATTCACTAATTTACTATACTCCTTCACTTAATCTATGACGTACAAAATCCAGAGCAGAGTTGGCGATCGCCAGAACATTGTCACGTTGCTTTTGCTCAAGTGTAATCGAATCAATCTGGTTAGTGACAGCATTATAACTGTATAAACCATACCCATAATCTTGTAGAAGATCTACTACATTTTGCTTTTGATATCCAAAATGATTTACGGTATCATTAATCTCCACAATCCAAACATAAGGACGTTGTTGCTTTAATAAAGAAGTCGCACCTTTGAAGGCTAACATTTCAGCCCCTTCAATATCGATTTTAGCTAAGGTGAGACTAGTTAGACACTCTTCTCTCAGTAAATTATCAAGCGTATCGGTTTGAATTGTAATTGTGTTATTTGTTGCTGTTGAGGTAATAAATGGCATTGAATCCCCTTCAGCAAGATTGAAGGCAGTACTTCCAGCAGAGTTAGAGATAGCTATAGAGTGGGGTTTAACCTGCTTAAATTGGTTAATTTGGATATTTTCTCTTAAGCGTGCATAGTTTTTAGGTAGTGCTTCAAAGCTATAAATTAACCCAGATTTAATTTTAGATGCTGCTAGAAGAGTGTACACACCAACGTTAGCACCAACGTCAAGAAAAGAATCTTCATCTCTTAGATATCTCAGTAAAAAGTTCATTTCATCGTAGTCATAAAGACCGCAATAAAGAACGGCACCAGCAGAGTAACTGTCAGGATAACAACGAATTTTTACTTGAGGAATGATTTGAATATCAATAAATTTATGAAATAATCTTTTATAGAACTGCCAACCGATGAATCTAAAAAGTGATTGAAATTTTTGCTGTTGACAATTAGGATGTGACCAAATATATTGAATTGTTTGCTGAGCAAATAAATTTTGCATAAAATTAAGTAAATTTTAAATATTTTGCTTTTGTCGTTTTTCCAATTCCATTAAGCGAATAGACAGTAAAATTTCTGCCAAAACTCTCTGAAATGCATAGTACCAACCATGCCATCCATCAAGAATACCTCTTTTCAGGAAGAGACAATAGAATAGGACGATCAAGGGTGCTAGGATTTTTTGCTTGCGAATGCGATCGCCCAAGTTGAGTTCAGAAGCAGGAGTCTCTGTTAGCTTTTGAGCTTCAATCACCATATAACGGTCTTGCGCCCACAACCAGCGACTAAGGGGTTTGCGATCGTCGTGGTAAATGTAGGAAGAAAGATAACTAGACTGACCTTCAACCTGTAACAGTTGAGTATGTCCATCATCGATATATTTGGCTTTGTTTTTTTTAAAAAGGATTTGGCGGGGTGGTAATAAAGCGCTATGCAGTGGTTTACCAAACACACAGTATTTAAACCGAACAAAGTAGCCATCTATAGAGGAGTGTATAGGTATGGATTGAATTTCTCTCAAGAGTTCATCTGTAACGATGTAGTCTGCATCCAGAGAAAGCACCCATTCGGTTGTAACTTGTTCTAGACCATAATTCCATTGTGTTGCGTGGGTGTCAAATTTACGCTTCAAGACCTGAATTTGTGGATAGGAGTTTAAAATTTCCAGAGTTCCATCGGTACTGTAACTGTCAATAACAATAATCTTCTTTGCCCAAGAAAGACCCTTTAGCGTGCGCTCAATGTTTGGAGCTTCATTAAATGTAAGTATCAGTAGAGTTATATTGTCTACCATAACGTGGTAAAATTCAGATGGAATTGTTTGTTTTCTACTAAAACTTTGTCAAAACATTGCAAATAATCTTCTGCTATTTTTACATAGCTATACTTTCTAGAATTTTTGATAGCTTCTTGCCTAATTTTCAAATTACCTTCCCAGTTTAAAAGCACTGATGCTAGAGTTTTTGCAAGATTTGTGGCAGCGTCAGGACTGCGATGGTTGAAGAAGAAACCTGTTTGCTCATCATCAATGAAATCTCGAAAACAATCTAAATTAGAAACAACAGGAATGAGACCTGATGCCATTGCTTCTAGGGGGGCAACTCCAAAAGACTCTCCTTTTTCTGCTAGGGAAGGATAGCAAAACAGATCTGCTTCACGGTAAGCTTCAGCTAGCTTATTTACGTCAAAAATAGGAGCTAAAAATTCAATATTAAGCCCTACTGCTTTGGCATAGAGAGTCTGTAAATACTGCTCACCACCACCACCTTGATTCTCTTGCCAGGGTCCAATAATTCTCAGCTTTATCGTAGCGTTTTGCTGCGACAAAATTGAGAAAGCATCTAACAAAAGATAAATTCCCTTTTCTGGATGAATTCTGCCTACATATAAAATAATTTTCTCTTGCCGTTGTGGAATCGGGTCAGCAACAGGAAAAAATACTCGGGTATCAATCGGGTTAGGAATCACTCGCATCCGGGGAATAGCAACAGGATATTCATGAGCAATGGCTTTTTCAATAGCCCGAGATGCAACTGCAAAGAAGGCAGTTCCTCTGTATAGCCAATACTGTCTCTTGGGAAACCGATTTGCATTGATAACAACTTTTCCAACTTTTGGACGTAAGGCTGCAAATACAGGTAGCCAAAAGTCATTGATGACTAAAATATCTGCGGATGGCAAGGTGGGAAAAGTCAACAGTCCGTAGAAGAAGTCTTTAAGTAAATCCAGGCTAATATTGGTGCTTTGAGAAAAACCTCCTTTGCGGATGTACTGAACACCATTTATAACCTCTGTTTGGGGTTGCCCTTGATAAGATCGACAAAGAATTCTGACTTGATGACCTCTAGCCGCGAATTCTTCTGCCAAACCTTGCCAAAGTCTAGGAATTGCACCTCCCTGTACGGCAGGAACGGGTAGCCAGGGACCTGTTGCAATGGAAATAATCACAGTCCTACCTCAGTTTGCTTCGTAAAATTTAACGCAGTTTGGAGGCTGAGTACCACCGAGAATCCACTGATAGACAGTTGCCATCTGGTTGGCAATGGAGTTCCAAGAGTATTTGGTTTCCACTAAATTTCGTCCTTTTAAACCCATGGCTTGTCTTTGTTCAGATGACATCTTGATTGCTTCAGTCAAAGCAACTGTTAGTGCTTGTTGGTTATCTTCAATCCACCAGCCGCACCCATAGCGATCCAAATCCTGCCATGGAGCTTTTTGAGTTGTAATAACAGGCACTCTGTAAGCTAAAGACTCTGCAATTGCAATTCCAAAATTCTCTGAATGGGTAGGTAAAACGAATAAATCAGCATTGTTCAGTACGGAAGCTTTGTGCTGTCCTGTTAACATTCCAGTAAAAGTGACTTGTCGTTTTAGTTCTAATTCTGCTGTTAGTAGTTCCAATTTTACTTGATAACTAATTAAGTCAGAACCAGCAATAATAAGGTGCCAATCAGGAAATTGGTTAGCTAGGAATTTCCAAGAATAAAGTAAATTATCTAAACCTTTCTTTGGATGAATTCTAGATAAAAATAGAAGCCATTTTTTTTCTGCAAGTTTAGGAAACTTCTGGATTAAAATATGACGGTTTGGCTGATTATTCAGATCGGGAAGGTGAACTCCATTGGGTATAATAGCAATGGGCTGACGAAAATTAAGCTTGCGGAGGGATTCTGCTTCTTCATGAGAAGTGGCATGGAAAGCAGTTGCGCTCTTCAAGTTCTGATTTTCATACAAAAACCAAGCAGGCAATTTTTTAAACCAACTGTTTCTTAATGACCAAGCTTCTAGCATACCTCTAGGAGAAATGAGTAGTGGTAAGCGATCGCTAACAGCTGCTTGACGAGCATAAAGATTAGGAAACATCCACAACCCATGGCTGTGAATTATGTCTAAATCTGTAGAAGCTAATTTCTGTAATGCAAGTTTGGCTTTAGGTTGAAACCCTCGCAAATTCCTTGTTAAGAATGTTGCAGGGTAGTTATGGAGGATAACATTTTTAGTGGGGACTTGTTTACCATGATTTTGGTAATCAAGAGTCAATAGATGAGAACAAATCTGTTGCTGTGATAGAGCTTGTGCTAGATTACTAACAGAGTAAGCTGGTCCGCCAACGTTTTCATTGATGCTAGCTACCACTTGGCAAACACGAATATACTGAATAACTTTATTCACAATGAATAATTATTAAAAATAAAATTAATTCTTAGATCGATTAAACTTCTTATTTACAAAGCTTGCTAGAGTTTGCGTGAATTGTTCAAACCCAAATACATCGATCGCTTTTTGCCGTAAGCCTTCGGGATCGTACATTAAAGTATTGGGGTAAGTACCTTGTAAAATTTGAATTATTGTCTGAGCAATTGCCTCGACATCATCAGGGTTAATTAATGAGCCTAGTTTACCGTGAAAAAGAGCATCCATTGCCCCATCTTGGTTACCTGCTAAAACAGGTTTACCACAAGCCAAGGCTTCTAAGTAGACGATGCCAAAACCTTCTCTTTTGCTGGGCATAGCAAAGACATCACACAGGTTGTAATAATCACATAACTGCTCGTCTGGTACAAACCCAGCCAAGGTAACGCAATCTTGCAAACTAAGTTGTTCGATTAACTGCTCAATTCTAGAGCGATCGCTTCCCTTACCGACGATAATATAGCGAATATCGGGAATGGTCTGACGAATTTTAGGCAAGGCTTTCAAAACTTGGTCATAACCCTTATATCGTTCAATATTTGCCAACCGTGCAACCGTAAGTATCACTGGTTGGTTTGGTTTAAGACCGTATTGTTTTAGTAAATAAACTGGTTTCTCTGAAGGTTTAAAGCGATTGGCATCAAATGTGTTAGGTAAGAGAGAGATTTTGTTAGGGTTCAGGTTTTGCTCTGCAAGCAAGCGATCGCGAGTGTAACTGCTGACTGCTAGAATCAGATCTGCATGATGTAGAGCAGTTTTTATGGCGGGGTTTTGAATATCCCAAGCTTCTATACCATGAGCGACTGTCCAATAGGGAATACCAGTTAGACGTTTGAGCCAGTATGCTGCAACGGTAAAATTTAAGTGAGTTGCAATTATCAGGTCTGGACGTTTCTGAAAACCTTGACTAATAATCTGAGCAGCAAATAGAAGAGTGCGAAGTTTTAATGACCACATTCCAGCAAAATGGAACTGAGTTTGAGGTAAATAAGGAATATCTACTTTAGTTTGGACATCGTGTTTAAGGAAAACATCATAACGACTTTGAGGGTAAAGGCTTTGCAAAGCTCGGAAGAAAAATTCAGTGTATACTTGTATACCACCTTTATATCCAAATATGTTTGGAAACCAAAGATGAAATAGTGTTGAATCAGGGGAATTTGGCATTGCTGAGAAGGTGGTATTTCTAAATAATATGGTTCAGGGCTTGACTCAAGCCTTGAGTTGCTTGGGTATAGCTGTACTGAGATATGATTTTGCAGCTGTTCTCCCCCCATTGCTGTAGGCGCTGTCGGTCTGAAAATGCTTCTTGTAAACTACGAGTTAGCGCTGGTACATCACCAGAGGGAAAAATTAGACCATTGTGATGGGGGCGAACAAGATCCTGAGAACATCCCACATGGGTACTTGTAATGACTGGGCGACTGAGACACATAGCTTCATTAATAACTAAGCCCCAAGTTTCGTGAATGCCATAACTAGGTAGTACCACTAGATCGGCGGCTGCATAAGTGCGTGGCATCAAAGTTTGGTTTTGAAAGGGAGCAAAATAGATGTTTTTATGACCTGTAGCTTCTGATTTTAGATTGTGTTCTAAACATCCCGCACCAACAAATAACAATGATACTTGAGAAAGTTTTGCCTGTAGAAAGGCTTGGAGTAAATCTAAAGGTCGTTTTTTTTCTTCAAACTTACCAGCAAATAGTATGACTGCCTCGCCTTCAGGAATACCTAATTCTCTTTTCCAAATAACTGCTTGCTGAATTGCAGTTTCAGTTTGGGTAAAGAAGCGATCGTTATCGACAGCATGAGGCGAGAAAAATAAATGGTCGTTAGAAACACGATGATATAGAAAATAATTATAGTTTGCCTTTCCTACATAAAGACAAGCAGCAAAATGTTGATAAATTAAGGAAATATACTGTTTCCGAAACCATACTTTTAGTCCAGTTACTGGTAATAACCGATGAGAATCACCTCGGAATAATAAAGGGGCATGGTGAGCCTTCCAACTTAAAAGAAATTGATATATGCTAGCATAGTTATAAATCATGAGTAACACTGCATCAGGGTTATAGGCGCTGACTTGCGATACTAATGCAGGATTTTTTAGACCCCAAAAATGATGCGTACCTGGGTTAGAACTGACATTAGGAACAAACTCGTAATCGTACCCTGTTAGTAAGGGAATATCCCACTGTAAAGAATGTTGAAAACCTGCATCAACTTGCTGCGCGACTCCAAAATTCCAAAGATAAAACACCTTAATGGAAAAATCTGCATGAGTCGCTAGATATCGAAACCAAGGTGCATAGTACTGAATGGGATGGGAAGTGATAATCGCCAGTCTTTTCATCACAATTATAAAGTTATGTTTTGTCAGTTAAAACTGAAGAAATTGGCATCCTATAGGTTTTCATTAAGAAAATCACGATGCCAAGAAGGACTACAGAGGACTGAAATAGAGCAGCCACGTATACCCCTGCTGACCATTCTGATTGAAAGGCAAAAGTCATCATCAGTATAGTAAACAAAGAGCGTGCTGAAAGAATTGGAGTATTGAGACTGCAACGAGTTGATTGCCCATAAAGGACTCCAAACACAATTGCAAGTCCTGCACAGCCCAACAGTCCAAAATTAGCATAAGACTCAGCTAGTAACCCCCATCCAATAGTTGTCGTGTAAGTGGCTTCACGGGTTTGCAATCCATATTCAATATTTAACAAGTATGTTCCTTCATGAGACCAGATTTTATTGGAGTTAAAAATGCGAGGAACTATAACCTGTGGCAAGATTTCGTAGGTTTTGCCATTTAAAAAAGGTACTTGATTAGGGCTTTTATCCTGGGTAAGAAGCAGCATATGAATGACACTAGAACGCTCTAAAAATGAAGTTTCTTCTTGCGCTTGAGATAAACTCTTCTGTTTGTTGTGATTTTCTAATGAGTAACCCACCCATTCATTAAACCAAGTAGGATATTCCCAAGGTTGAACAGAAACTTGTCCCCAGTACTTAGCTCGCATTTCTGCTTTGCCAGAATGCAATAGCGACAGACAAATTAGAACAATAATAATAGGTAAAAAAGGTACTTTTTTACGTCCAATAATAAAGGCAATTGTAGCTACCAAGAATGTAGAAGCTGCTGATACAAGTAACAAGCTTGCTGCATTGGAAACCATATAAGCAACTAGTAAAATAACAAATAATCTTGATTGCCCTTTAGATAGCTTGCGTTCTCCTAAATTATAAGCAAGTACAAACGTAGACAGAGCCGTCAATCCCAGAATTATAGCCCGAACAATAGAGAATACACCTCCATCAAGGACAACCCAACCCCCAAGAAAATTCATAGCGAATAAAACGCCAGATGCTAAAACCCACAAGAAAAAAGCATTACCTTTCTGACTATCTATGGAGCGATAGGATTGGGGTGGTAAAGGAGCAGATTTTACAAATTGAAACCATATGAAAGTTCCAAGCCCTAAAAAACCTGCTACCGTAACACTGGCAAATAGATGGCTTTCAGGAGAGTAAGGAATTACCATCTTATGGTGGCTAATTAAAGGGAAGGCATGAGTCCAAACAAAAGTTAGAGCAAACAAAGGAAAAATAGGTATTCCCAAGGCACGACCGGAACACCACAAGTAACTTGGTAAGAGAGCCGTACCAGTGATTAAAATAGCTCCAAAAGTTGCTGCAAAAGAACTACTTTCAGCCCAAAAAAATTCAAATAGAAATAGCCCTGAAGCAATTAGCCAAAAAACTTTGAGTAGTTGTTGCCGTTCTTGACGTGCGCGTGCAGGTAATAAAGCAAACTCTTGGAAAGTCAAGTCTAACGAATGCGTCATAATGATTGACTGTGAATTTTAGGGGAAAGACATTTATCAAATATGGCACACTGTTGGCGAGTCATTTCTCTGGCTGTATAAGGTTGAAAGGCTTCCCAGTTAGTTTTTGGCTGATAACCTTTTGGTAACGATAGAAGTTCGCGGAGTTGAAAAGTTACTTCAGATAGTAAGTCACTGGGTTGCATTTCTGGAGAAAAAGCGATCGCTTGTCCTGCTTGACACTGATGCAGAATGTCTACAACAGAACTCTGTTTGTGAAAAATTGCCAAGATGGGTTTGCAGGCTAAAATACAGGGGTAAAGTTTGGAAGCTGTATATCCAGGGTCATTGGAGCCAATTAGCAAAATGGCATCGCTATCAGTTAGTACCTTTAGCGCTTCAAAGTAGGGAATTCGCTGGGTATGTTCTGTGACTAAATCGGCAACTCCTAACTCTTGAGCTATTGGTTCTACGGTTTTCACAGCACGGTCTTTTGGAGCGTAGCTGGTGCCAACAAAGTGTAACCGAACTGTTTGCCATAGTTCAGGGTTTTTTCGACGCTCGGACTCAATACCAAGGAATAAGGCACGCAGAGAAAACTCCATGATTTTACCTACTGCCCCGACATAAACCCAGTGGCGCTTACCATCATTAGGGTCAAAAATTGTTTGCTGAATATTGAGAAAGGGCACTTGCTCGAAATCAGCTTCAGGCGCACCAAAAGGTAGCACTGTAAACTGGTCTGGACGCAGCTGAGGATAGCGCTGTTGTAGCATTTGTGGATATGCTGGTGAAACGCTAATCACGTGACTGGCTTTACTGAGAGTTTTAGGTTCCAGCAGTTTTGCCTGAAGTTGAGAATACCCGTACTTCCAACGTCCTCCTGGTGGAGGTGCTGCACCGGGCTGTTTGTAGTAATCATTCAACCAAGGGTCTTGAAAATCTAGGACATAAGGAATACCAAAACGCTTGTACCACATAAAACCCAGAGCCATCGTAATAAATACGGTAGTCGAGAAGTAAATTAGATCAAACTTATTTTGATGGAGGAGGCGATCGCCTGCTTTTAGCAAATAAGGAAAACATCGCAGTCCTAGGGTGCTCATACCAATACGCCGAGTCACTTGGATGGACAACGCTCTTGTATAAGTGACTGGGATATGAGAAGGAACTGTTTTTGCCAACAGAAAGTCTTGGACTCCTTCAACGCAGTCTGGTCGAACAGTCAACACATGAGCCTCCCAACCAAAGTCTTTGAAGTAGGGTAAAGACATTCGTACCCGTTGGTGGTCAGCAGCGTTAATGGGTGGAAAGTGAGGACTGACAATTAAAACTTGATGGCTCAAGATAAAGTTTCCTACCTATTTAGTTAGCTAAAAACAGTCCGTTGGTGTGGCTGGGTAATTTATCAGGAATATAGAGTTGGTTATTTTTCAAGAGATAACAGCGATAGCCAAATGTACTCAAATACTCTATAATTCGTTGACCATTGCTACCATGTAATTCTCCATATATCGCTTTGATCCGATGCTCTTTGAGTAATACTTCTGCTCCTTGTAGTGCTGGAATTTCATAGCCTTCCACATCTAAGATCCATAAATTTACAGTTTCAATAGAACGTGCTGCTAATTCATCTGTTAACCGTACAATATGAATAGCTTCACCTTCATTTTCAGATACTTGATTCCAGGCACCATGTCCATAGTTAGCTCCTATACTTTTAAGACATAATTGGGCAGTAGAAGCACCAAGACCTACTCGGAGAATTTCTACAGGTAAATGTCTATGCTCAGATAAACATTCTTCAAGCCAATTAGCTGCTTCTTGTCCAGGTTCAAATGCCAGTATTTTGCCTTGCGGTACCCACTGCGCTATATACATTAACATTTGACCAATATTTGCTCCCGAATCTACAATGATGGCATCTGACGGGAGAAATTTCTTAGCCCAATTAATAAATGATGCGCCTTCATATTTGCCATAAACAATCCATCTGTGAGTTGGGTTTGCTAAGTTAAGTTTCCAAGGAATGCCAGATCCAGTTTTTACCCAACGTATACCTTGTGACACAAGCGCTTTACCAAAAAGGCGCTCACAAATTCCTAGCTTATGAGGAAAATCAATGGCTTGTAGCCATGAGAGAAGAAATGGAAGGGAGTAAAAGTTTTTAACTTGAGGACAAATTTCTTGATTCATTTTATTAATTTAGAATTTTTTGCTTTAATTGAATGTTTTAAATAACATTTTTACTCTTCTTAATCAGTGCAACCTCAGCTATCTTTACAAGTTTTTGTGCTTCATTTTCCCAAGTAAACTGTTTTTTAGATACCAGTAGAGCCGCATCTTTAGCCAACTTTAATTTCTCTGGTAATTCTAACAATTCGTTTAGAGCTTGTGCTAAAGATAAAGAATTATTACTGGGAATTAATCGACCAATTGCAGTCTGTTGGGAGAATATTTCCCGTTGACCAACTGTGTCAGTAGCAATCACTGCTAGACCAGCTTGCAAGTACTGAAAGAGTTTATTGCTGATTGTAAATTGCTTGTTTAAGCAATACGGAACTTCCAAAGCTAACCCAATATCATGCTCGGCAATACGAGATAGTAATTCAGCATTACAGACGGTGGGGTGAATAAATAGATAATCACGCCACTCAGTTGGAACTAACGATTCTAATTCTTGACGATAACTATCAGGGTAATTGCCTCGAAGATGAATTTCTACACGTATTTTTAGGTACTGTAAAGCGTTAAAAAGAGTGTCTAATCCTCGTCCCGACCCAATGGTTTGAGAAAACCAGTGAATGGATGGTAGGTTAAGATTGCGGCGATCGCGCTTTTGGTAATCAATTTGTTGCCGTTCACCCCAAGGAAACGTGTTATAAATAACAGTTGGTTTTGGTGCTTGGTAAGCTTCTGCCAAAGCCTCAGCTAGAGTATGGGAGGTCGTTAAACAGTAAGTGCAGTCACGAGCAAGGCGGCTCTCTAAAGTCTTCAGTTGAGTAATTGGTCGAACAGCACGAGCATCCGGTAAAAGGTCTTCAGAAAACCAATCTTCAAAGTCTACTCCTACACGGTAGCCTTCATCTAGTAAACAATTGCCTACCCAAAGCCCTGCTTCCGAGTGAACAATCGTCAAGTCAGCACGAAATTGACGGGCAACTTTCAGCATTGCTTTTACACCGTATCCTAGTAAGGCAGGTGAGAAAGTGCCGAACCGTTTAAATTTTTCCTTAGCTACTCGGCTTTTGAGTCTGATTCCAAAGTTTTTTTGGCGATATATTGGTTGAAAGTCAATGATTGGTTCAAACCGCCATTTTTTGTTAACGATGAGGAGGCGATCGCGTTTCATTAATTCTGGATCAAACCAAAAACCACGTACTGTCACATCATGACCAGCGTTAGCTAGTGCTTCTGCTTCCTTTTGAGGACGAGGAGCCATACACAGATGCCCGCTAATTAGGATAAGAATATTTGCCATCTAAGTTATGCTTTTCTGCACTTGGTTCAAAATTTCTAGGTAATGGCGGGCACTCTTTTCCAGAGAGAGGTTTTCTAAAATATAGTTGCGGGGGGAAAATTGCTGAGAGTTGAGTTTTTCTAAGAACTCCCTCAACCTTATAGGGAACTCGTGAATGTCTTTGAATTTGACTCCGCAGCGCTCATCCCAGTACGGAACTGAACTGACAGGCTCAAATTTCACCTTGTGAGGAAAATAAGAGGGATCTTGCCAAAATCCTCCTCTATCCCAAGCCAAGATAGGCACTCCGCAAGACAATGCCTGCTGATAGGCGATACCCTGAGTTTCATGCTCGCAAAGAAAGATCATTGCTCTGCTCCTAGTTAATAGAGAGTGAAACTCCTGTTCTCGATAAAAGCCATAGCGGATTACCTCTATTTTCAAACCCTGCTGCTCTAGATATGATTTTATCGGAGCAATAATTTCATACTCGTAACGACTATGTTCCCATCTAACTTTATCGTAGAGAAGGATATCAATATCTTTACTATTAATTGGTACTGGTGCCCATTTATCTGTGTCAATTCCCACAGGCCAAGCAAGAACTTGCTTGCCATAATATGGTTCGCACATTTGCCTCATCCATTCTCCTGGAACTAAAATTTCTTTGATTGGTAGACGCTCAAAAAGTTGAGGGTCATCACATGGATGTGAGAAAACTGCTGCACCGAATAAAATGGGATTTTGCCATTTAATCTTATCTAAGACAAAAGGTTTACCAATAATACAAGCTACTTCTTCAGGATGTCGTTTAATATATCGGTAATCATTAACTCGATAAGTAACTTCTAGTCGGTCTAATCCAGCACAAAGGTTAAGAAAAACTCGCGTTTGTCCTCCAATTCTTGGCTTGCCATGCACAAGACGGCGGATAATACGGCGTGGATAGCGATCTAATGGTAGCCAGCGATCGCCTTCTGGTTCTTCATAAAAAAGATTGAGAGGCTTTATGACCATTTGTATTTCCGTGCTATCTTTTCGTAACTCATACCGCAGGCTGTGGGATCATATTCAGATAATTTTTCGCAGCCAGAGACTCTGTGCTAAGCGATTGTGGAGATGGGAAAAATGATCTGCAAAATCTGAACGGGAACGCTGAAGAAAATACCCTGGCCACAGTACTTCAAACGAGTTACTTATAGTTAATATACATTGAACTAAGTACTGCTCATTCCATCCCCAACGCTGTTCTACAACCCAATCTCTAGGGTATTCATAGGGTAAAAAAATGTCATGTATATGGATTAACACCCCCGGTTTTAATTCCGGAATTATCTTTGTATAAAGCAGAACAACATCATTACCAGATTTTAGTTCATGACTAGAGTCAATGAATAGAATATCCCCAGCTTTAAGCGAACTAAATAAATTCATTTCTTGCTCAGATAAGCTTTCCAATTGCTTTGGATAAAAATTATCTACCAGTTCTACAATCTCTGTTCTAGGTGATGGATCTATTGAGACTAGTTTGGTATTTAACTTACCATCTATAATTGCTTGTCGGACAATTTTTGTACTATTACCACAACCAATCTCCATTACTGTTTCAGGGTTATTTGTACGGATAATCGTATATAGTACTTCGGTATCTGGAGATGTGAAATAGTTATTATTGTATGTGTATTTCACCTGGTTGAGATTAGGAGCAACTAATTTCTCAAACTCATGTTGATACAGTTTAATATCATCTAACAATTTCTGGGATAAATTAGAAAAAAATCCTGGAGGTAAATTAAAACCAGGACTTTCAAAGTGACCTTTTTGGTCTAAATCCTTTAGCCTTTCTATTTCAAATTTCTCAGATGTCAAGGTATCGAGATGTAAATTTAGCGGTCGAAGTAGTAGGTTGTTAATGGTGTTGAGTACTGTTCTAGGTGAGAGCATCTGGATCTATTAAAAGAATATAATTTCGTTAATGTGTTTCAGTGAAAATTGGAAAATCATGATATTTTATGTTTGAATGCCGACGAAACAAAGTCAAAACATTTCGCCGCAGCCATAATAAGTTTTCTGATTGCCGAAAGCCAAGATAAGTGTATAGCTTTCCTAGCAACCCTGAGTTAGGTGGTTGAAAATCAGGATCTAGCTGATAAATCCAATCCACAACTTCGCAAGCCTCACGTAGATGAGTATAAGCAATCCAATGTGCTAAAGACCAAAGAACTTTACAGGCTGCTTTTCGACGCCGCTGAGTCAGTTCACCTCGTTGAGCTAATTCACCCAAGATACGTTTATAGATATTTAGGTTTTGCCAATTAGCTGCAACAGATTTCAAACCGCGATAATTAGCCTGCATTTGTTGATTGTGCTGTACCCAATAGCCTGCACGTCCAGGAACATGAGCCAATTTTGGATTAAGTAAACCCACTTCTAGCAGAAACATTCTGTCTTCCCGGTATGCAAAATCAGGACGACGTGGTACCTTTTCGACTAGATTTCTATGAAACAACATTCCCAAAAAATGACTTCCATAACCTTCACCTAATTGAATAGCTAGAAAGTCATCCCACAAAGGTGGCTCAGGGGATTCTATAATTTTTCCAGATGGATAGTACATATTATCAACACGAGAGTATACTAAGTCAGATCCTGTCATGGTCGCCAGTTCAAACTGTTTATCAATAGTGTCAGAACAAAGCAAATCATCTGAATCTAAAAAGCGGATGTACTGTCCTCTAGCCATAGCAGTACCTGTATTGATTGCCCAAGGTTGACCTTGATTAGATTGCTTAACTGCTATTACATCCTTCTGAGTTAACAACCACTCCCAAGTATCATCAGTGCTACCATCATCCACTACAATAATTTCAGCCTGACACTTAGTATTTCGGCAAGAATCTACAGCTTTGGGAAGACACCAAAGACGGTTATACGTAGGAATGATAATTGAGACCTCAATACTCATGGCTAACCTCGACCTAACAAGCTTTTTACAAATTTTCGTAGTTTCAGATACCACTGCACAGGAGCGTACTTCAAACGTGCTTCAGCTAAACAACATCTTGTAGATTCTTTGTAGAAGGCTGTTGCTACTGCTGACTCAGATGCAATCAAGCGAGAAATCACATCACTCAGAGATGGAACTTGAGGATGTTTAACATGGACATAATCCAGTATGTTGTAACGGTACCAAGGCGCAACACTTGGGTGAGTGCGTAACTTCTCACGTACTCGATCTGCTCCTACATAGTTGCATTGAGTAAATTCTTTGTGCCAATACTCGCGAGGCCGTAAATTAATATGTCCGTGTCCACCTTGACCTGGGACTGCTGCGGCAAATACTACTACCGGAGCTACTCTTGCAAGCCACATAATTAAAGTAGCTGAAGCTTGTGGTTCTAAATGCTCAGCTACTTCTAGAGAAATCGCTAAATCAAAGTGTTTATTAGCAAAGCAGTTAGCGATCGCAACAGAGTCATTCAAGTCTAACTGGTGAAACTCTACTGAAAGACCTTCAAAATTTGGTTTGGAATAACCATCTACTGCTGTAACTTGCACACCAAGTTTTGCTAATTCCCTGCTTAGGTGACCGGGTCCACAACCAAATTCTGCTACTGTTGTAGGATGATAAAGTTCAAAAATGGCAGTTGCTATCGTTTGATAATCAGTTTCAAAAATTCCCTCATTAAAATAGTCAGAACTATAAGTGATAGTTGTACTGTTCATGTAATTTAACTCTAGCTATATACGGTTTGATTGCAACACAGTTCTCACGCCAAATAGCTTGTGAAAAACAGGTCTTAGAATATTCTTTAAAGTACGCGTACTTAAAAGAGGAAAGGAGCAGAATAGAGTAGCCCAAAAATCCGCTAACCAAATTGGCCAACCTTGGGTTTGTACTAAATACAACCTGAGTTCTTCTCGCTTGTATGGGTAGATTGTAGTATGGTGACCTAAAAAGTGTACTAATACCGGATTAACTTCTACAAATGGATACCAAGCTTGATGCAAAGGATGAGGTGCCAGAGGATTAAGCAGTTTTGACTTTCCTCGCAAAACATCTATTAAAATACCACCAGGACAGGCTTGTGGATCGCTCAGAATAGAACCATCATCAGGAATTGGTATTTGGTTATGTAATGCCATTGAAATTGCCATCAATAACTCATCATTTGGGCGGTTTCTTAAGCGAACTAATCCAATATCATCATATTGTGGCTCTAACTCACGAGCAGTAGCGTAAATGCGATCGCTTAGTTCTCCTTTTTCAATATAGTAAATACCTCCATTAAATTTAGGTAATGATACAACTCCAAACCGAAGGCAAACTGTTCCTATGTCACCAAACCATTCTCCTTCAGATATACTACGTCCAATAACAGACACAGCATGACCCGAAAACCGTTTAAAAACAGGTTCTAGGGAGCCAACACAAAGGCAATCTGCATCGATAAAGAGCGTCTTGTTAGCAGGAGCAAGTTTATCTAAGTGCAGCTTAGGAGAAAAACCCTGTCCGTACTGACCAGCTTGTATTTCAATCACCTCAATATTTGGTAGTAAATCCGGAGGAATTAAATTCTTTTGATCTGTTGCTATAACAAATCTAACTGATTTATCTTTATGCCATCTTTTGAAAGAGCGAGCAAGATTAGTAGCCATCTTTATATACTCAGGCTTTCCAGTAGCAAGAGTAATAACTGCTTTTTCGGAATACTTATTCATTCAACTTGTCTCCGGACGTTTACCTTCTAAAACCATAGTTCCAAAGTAAGCCATTCCACTCATACTAACATCAATTTCTCTCAAATTAGCATCATAGCTTTGACCAGGCTTACAGTCAGTAATATCTATAAATCCCGCAGCTTCTATAATTTCTTTAAGCGTTTCTTCATCATAGATAAATTTGTGTTCGTAATTATTAAATATATCGTTAATTACAAATGAAGTTTTGTAATTATTTTTAATTGGTATATAGTTTTTTGCACGATAAAACCCTGTTACAATATAGCTATCTGTCACCCACTTTATATAGTCTATTTGCACGTCATTTTTATTTTGAGTAGCAAGCTCAATGTAAAATTTGAGATTGGGTGTAGATATCCTAATTTTTCCACCAGGTTTTAAAACTCGAAAACACTCCCGAAGCATATGTACTCCTTCACAATAGCTAATATGCTCAATCTGATGTTCACTAAAAATATAGTCAAATGTTAAGTCTTCAAATGGAAATCTCCTTGTTGAATTCAAAAAAACCACATTTCTTTCATGTATTGGAAATATATCTGTATTTAGCCATCCTTCTAAAAGATTTGAACCTGCCCCTATTTGTAATTTTTTAATTGGATGTGATTTCAAATAGCAGTTGATAAAATTATGACGTTGTATTTTATATTTTAATCTACGAAAAGTTCTAACTAAATTAACTATAAATTCATGACTTCTTAAAAATGGCATTAAATTATTCAAAGACATAAAAAATTTTCCTTTAAATACATTTTATTATTAATAATAAATGATTATTTATCATAAATAAAAAACTTTTGTTTTAATAAGTATGTGTAGTAGTGTTAATTTTTAGTCCAATATAACCAAACCAACTATCAATTTTACGACTCCCGTAAATTGGAGTTTCAATTACCTCAAATAAAAAAGCCTTTGGCACAAACTCCCATCTATGTAAAGCATTATCTTTCATCTGCACCTCGAGATGATATTGACCCGGCAAAAGTGGCAGCGATTGTATGGAAATGACTGCTTCTATAATAGTGGCTGAAGCTAATGGTGGAATCGGTTGAAAATCTCTAAAATTTATTCCTACTAATCGATTACCATCTATCGTAGATATAGATATATAGATATCAGGTTCAATAATATTTGTTTTTCCTGAGAAAACAATCTTTATTTCTACTAAATCAAAAGTTTTAATAACTAAGTTATTTGGAGAACTAATTTGAACATCATGAACATTAAAATATTTTGTATTATCAATATTTGTTTCTGGTTTAGATTTACTAATATCAGCAAGGTATTTATCAGTAATATTATTAATTTCACCTATATCTTTTAAAGTTCCATTTGATAAGGCTATAGCTAGTGTACATAAACTTCGTATAGCAGACATATTGTGACTTACAAATAGAACTGTTCGCCCCTCTTTACCAACATCCTCCATTTTCCCCAAACACTTTTTTTGAAACGCTGCATCCCCGACAGCTAGCACCTCATCCACCACCAAAATCTCCGGTTCTAGATGAGCCGCCACCGCAAACGCCAATCGCACATACATCCCCGACGAATACCGCTTTACTGGCGTATCTAAAAACTTCTCAACCTCAGCAAATGCAACAATTTCATCAAACTTCTTTGTAATTTCAGCCTTACTCATTCCCAAAATTGCACCGTTGAGAAAGATATTCTCCCTTCCCGTCAACTCTGGATGAAAACCAGTTCCAACCTCTAATAAACTTGCTACCCGTCCCTTAATCCGAACACTCCCTGTAGTAGGCTCAGTAATCCGGCTCAAAATCTTTAATAATGTCGATTTTCCTGCCCCATTCCGCCCAATTATCCCAACTCTGTCACCCTGCTTAATCTCAAAGGAAACGTCCTTCAGCGCCCAAAACTCCTCCTTAGAATTTTGGATTTGAGATTTTTCCTTTTGGAATGGGTTTAACAAAGCTTTAACGTTATTGGCAATCACATCCCGTAGTGCTGTATATCTCTCCTGCTGCTGATGCCCAATAATATACTTTTTACCTAAATTCTCAACTCTAATAACCGTATCTGACACCTATTCTGCTCCTCACCTAAATCACATCTGCAAATGTGCGTTCCATCTTGCGGAAATACCAAATACCACTAAAGAACAGCAAGACAACCAGCCCTAAAGACAAGCCAAAGCCTGGTAAATACAGATGTGCTTCCCCTCCTAAAATCGCCCAACGGAAGCCATCAATCACCCCAACCATTGGATTCAACGAATAAAGCAACCGCCACTGTTCTGGAACAATGCTGCTGCTAAATCCTACTGGCGAAATATACAGACCGAACTGCACGATAAACGGCACGATGTAACGAAAATCGCGGTACTGCACATTCAAAGATGCCAACCACAACCCTGCGCCCGTTGATGCAGCAAAGGCGATCGCAATAAACAACGGCAGTGTAAGAATACGCCAGCTAGGCACATAGTTGTACCACGCCATCAACCCCAGCAAAATCATCCCTGAAACTAAAAAGTCCACAAAGCTGACTACTACTGCACTTGTAGGTACAACCAACCGTGGAAAATAGACCTTTGAAATCAAGTTAGCATTCGCAATTAAACTATTACTGCATTCCGAGAGAGAGTTGGCGAAAAACTGCCACGGTAACATTGCTGCAAACACCAAAATTGGGTAAGGTACACCCTCGGAAGGCAACTTTGCTAACTGTCCAAACACAAAGGAGAACACCACCATCGTCAAAAACGGACGAATCAGCGCCCAAGCCATACCGATCGCAGTCTGCTTGTACCGTACAAGAATATCTCGCCACGCCAGAAAATAAAATAATTCCCGGTAACGCCACAAGTCCTTCCAGTACTGCCGTTCCATACGTCCGGCTTCAAGAACTAACTCATGCTTGGTAGTTTCTTGACCATTCATCATTGGCTCATCCAACAAACCTAAAATCCTCCCTGCACCTATAACCAACTTTCTTTGCGTGCCGCAAGCTAAACTCTCCTACAGAAGGATTTCCTTGTAGAGGAACCACCCCCATTGCCTGCTGCCAAAGTTCTGGAGGTGCAACAGACAAATCATAAGTGTTATCCCTCTTCCGCACGTGATACCATTTTGTCTCCTGACACTGTTGACACCAAAAAGCCTCCAACCATTCACCACTCAGAAGTACTGTGGTTTTGCTCCCTATTAACAATAAAGAACTCTTTCGCCCCATCCCTCGTTGCTGAAGTTGTCCAGCCTTATCTGCAAATAACGGATGTTTTTGACTGACGCTATCAAGATAGCAACCATGCATTGGGCAATAAATAGCCCGTCGTTTTGAACGCTTGCGATTTCGGTCACACCTTCTCTGCATTTCAACCTCCTTTATCGACAGATAATACACAGACAAAATGAAGGTTTTGTGGAGGAGGGACTGAGATCGAAAGACCATCGAAGCCCGCTCCTAAATCGTGGTAGATATATTTAATTTCAACAAGATTTGTCTAGCGTTATACCCTTGTACTCAAACTTTTCAAGCATCGCAATTACGCGTTGCTGACAGGTTCAGCACACATAACGTTAGGTACTAGACTGACTAAGTATTTACAATTAAGTAGATGAACAAGAATACATAATTCTAAGATCCTGTTGCTTTATTTGCCGAGCCTATATTTCCCAAAAAGTAGTCATTCCTAACATATCAGCAAGAAAATTAAAATATTAAGTTTTTGACTAATAAGTAGGTTGGTCAGCTATGTAATCCCTTAAGAATTTATGTATATTATTCTCCGTGCTTTTAATTGACATTTATATAATATTGCGTATCCAAAATTCTGCTATTCGTAAAACTACTGAATAATTGTTTCTATATGCAATTGATACAAGTAAAATTACTAACGTATGAAAACGCTAAGTGGGCTGCCCACTTGCCCTTTAACTGTAAATTACAGCCATTTTCAGTACAGTCGTAGGGGCGCAATGCCTTGCGCCCCTACAATCGGTGTGGTTCATTTAGGTGAAAACTGCTGTAAAAACGCTACAAGCCCTACAGCATAGCCTCCTGTAATACCCTGAGATACTGCTTCGATATCACCTGAGGAGTGAAATAACACTCAACGTAGTCACGAGCTGCTTGACCCATCTTCTCAGCTAACTTCCGATCTCGACTCAGCAAGCGAATAAACTCAGCTAAACCAACACTATCTGTGTTCTCAAACGTACTTCCACAATTCCCGTCTGCAATCAGCTGCTTTAAATATGAATGTTCCGGACAAACAACAGCAACAGGTCGTCCCGTTGCGAGAGCAGGGTAAAGTTTGCTCGGTGCAACTAGGTTTTCCATACCAGGATCTACACTCACCAGTGATAAATCGCAGGCTGTCAGGGAATAAGGTAACACACCCTTTTCTTGATACGGAAGAAACAAAAAATTCTTCAGCCCCAGTTGATGCACTTGTTGAATCAACTCATCCCGTTTAGCCCCACCACCAATACACACAAACTGAATGTTTTCTTCGTCTTGTAAGTATTGAGCTGTTTCCAACATAGTTCTTATGTCATGGCATCGACCCAAGTTGCCTGAATACAGTACAGTAAATTTACTCACTAAGTCGTGTTGATGGGCAAACCAGTTGTCTTCCTTTTCCATAGGCACAATAAAATCTGGATTCGCCCAACTGTGGATGACAGAAATTTTGTGAGCAGCTTCCGGACATTGAGCAGCCACCTGTCGCTTCATTGCTGGGCTAAGAACAATAATGCCCTTCGCTTTCTTCAAAACCTGTCTGTTAACACCCCGCCAGATACGAGCTATCCAATGATGTTTTGGTAGGACATTGAGTGCGATCGCAATATCTGGATAAAGGTCGTAAAGGATGCAAACATAAGACAAACCAAACAGAATATGTGCAAGATATCCCAAGACTGGTAAAAATGGAGGAGCAGTCGTTAATAAAGCAACGTTACGACGACGAGCAGCATTAAACAAATAGAGTGCAGCACGCAAGGTAAACAGAATACCGTTGATCGCTTTGCCACGAATCCGTTGAGGAAAGAGTTGGGTAGTACACGAGCGCTTTATTTTTAATCCACCAGATTGTTCAACTGTAGGAGCTTTAGCCGTCTTAAACGCATATCCTGGTTGACCTGTAAAGACCTCAATATCTACACCTTGCTTCTCCAAATGCCTCACTAATTCATCAATCAACTGTCCAGTGGCAGCGAAGTCCGGCGGAAAAAACTGAGTGATAACAGACAACTTGATAAATCGCTCTATCCCAAGAAAATCTCTGACATCAATATGCTGTAAACTTTTCAAGTCACTTTGAACGAATTGCTGCACTCTTTCACTTTGTGTCATAAATGGTACGCTCTTGCAGAAAGAATTTCTAATATTTTTTGAAAAACCTTGTTTGACTAATGCTTAAGCTGTCAGTACCGCAGTAGGAAATAAAACTCCTATTATCAGTTAAAACAAGTTTAAGTAGACTTCGATCTTTAGTGATACCAATTCTGTATGAAAATGCGCCTTATAAGACCCCCCTGTAGTCCCCCTTATTAAGGGGGGACGGCGTAAGCCGGGGGGTAAAATATATTGCAACTTCACAAACAAACGGTATAAGGACATTTTTTATATTGTCGTAGTGTTCATATTTAACCTAAAAAATACCCAAAAAAAAGCGAGAATCACATCTACAGCGTCCCTCGCTTTAGAATTACTACGATCTCGTGCATTTGGTACTGAATAAGTTTTTACTAACCTAAACTTTTAGCTAGAAAAGGAATTGGCTAGCCAGTCATAAAGCTCAAGATTTCAATAAAAAAAGTCAGTAGCTCGATTTAATAAAATATTTCGTTGTTTTTTACTAACCAATAAGCGGCTTATCTATTTCCTTATTGTTACAAGTTTTAATTGCCAAATACATATTACTCTTTTTACACTTTATCACTATTAGTAATAGTACTGAATTTTTCAGACAACTACTTAGATAAAATTCCCATAAAGAACTAGGCTTGAGCTTTTAACCTAAGCAGGTTGAGCCATAACAAGCAAGCGAACAACAGATTATAAATACTAATGAGGCATTATTGCTGGAAGCTCTCGCATTTTAGGGCAAAACTTTCCTCTTTTAGTCCGATGTACCATTACAGTCAAAACAATTTCATATTCATTTATCTCTGAGAAAAATATAAAAGTTTATACTTTTTATCCTTAGTATGCATCCGTATTAACCAGCAAGACACCCATCATCTGAGATCGCGCCCACAACGCTCCTTATGAAAATCCCTCTTCCCTACTCCCTATTTTCAAGACAGGAGTTGGGAGAAGGTATACCTTACCCTCATATTCCCATCCCCTTGTCCTTACGACTTAAGCCCCCGTAGGCTCTGCATAACCCTGCAAATTTTCCGGCTCGAACTGACGCAAAATGCGAGTTGCTCGATTCGTCAATTCCTCAGTCCCCTTCACAACAATCAAATACTTCCCTGCATTCAAACGATTGCGATAAGGTAGAGCATCTCCACTCCCCACAGCCAAACCAACACCGCCACCAACAAAATACGCACCCATAGCACCAGCAGCAGCACCGAAAATCCCACCAATAACGTGATTACCAATATTTCCAATAGGCAAAATCTCAATCCCCGTCAAAGCATTAAAAGCGTACCCAGCTACAAAACCAAAAGGAACCAGCCAAGAATTCAAACGAGCAAACCCTTTCTTAGCCTGCTTGTTCGGGTCAATCAACCCAAACTCATCAGCACTCTTATAACCCTGACCCAGAATGTCTATTTGATTAGTGGGTAAACCTTCCTTCTCCAATGCCGTGTAAGCTTCTTCAGCCTTAACTCTATCCGGTAAAACAGCGAACAGGTAATTCATAATTTTATCCCCAGTGTGTTATTCGATCGACAAAATCCCTCATCCTCCTCCCCAAACAACGCTACACTTTGTAGTGGCACTGTTTGCGAAAGCGAGCTATTAGCTACAGTGCAACTACAAACTTTTTTCAATATGTAGTCTGCTTTTCAGAGAAAAGGAATCTCCTCCAACCTAAATATTCCAGAGGTAAAAAACGTCAATCCACAGATTGAGATAACTCCAACGCTCATGCAATGCCACTTACTCCATCCATTTACTGGGGAGAGATCGCATGATGTACCGAGTGGAGGTTGTAGCGATGTGCAATATTGCTAGTTGCAGGTGACAAATCAGGCAGTAGTGAAAGTCGTTTTTATAAGCAACTAATCAAAACTGCTGATACCAGGTTTGACGCGCATCTTGCAAAACTAAAGACTTAACAAGAAGAAAACGGAGAATAAACTATGGGAAAAACTTTGCAAGAAAAACTAGAACAGTTGTCGCCAGAACGACGGAAAAAAATTGAAGAAGAATCTAACTTACTCATAGCTGAGGAAATGACACGACAGCAATTAAGAACTGCGCTCAAACTTACTCACCGAACAAATGGCAGAACTTCTTCAAATCGACCAAGGCAATATCTTTCAGCTAGAACAGCAAACCGATCTAATACTCTCAACATTACGGAAATACATTGGCGCAATGGGCGGTGAGTTAAAGCTCGTTGTTGAATTTCCAAACCGTCCACCAGTCGCACTAGCGGGTATTTCTACCATTAAAGAATCAGAGGAAGAATCAATGGACAAGGGGTCGTAGGATTGTAAGCATAACCAACCACCAAAACTTTTGGTTAGCAATGCCCAATATATTGGAAAAAAACTCTTGCGTGATGGAAGTAGACGGACTCCCTCACCATTTCCGCCTATCTTCCCGATTCACATTCAGCTAAATTTTTATTCAGTAAAAAATATTTATGCTGTCACTGCTTTTTTTGCAGGAGAAAGCCCACGAGGAGACGTAATAGCATCTGCTGGTTGAATAACCTCTGCAAGTGCATCCAATTCATCCCCAAGATAATCTATATTCGTGAGCATCTCTGGCTCTACGCGATCGTGTTTAAGAAGAGCATATAGTGAAACCTTGCCATCTTTAGCTTGACGATAACGCAATTGCGGTCTGTAACCCATTTGTTCCAGTAAATTTAAGGTTTCAGCCACAGTCAGATTTTCAACAGCACTTAAATTTATAGCTAAAAATACTTCTCCTGATTTTGGGATAATAGGTAGCTCGAGACTCACAATACTTCTCCTTGAAATTGACATTCGTAACGTTTTCCTTTACCAACCTTCCTCGGTTTACTGACTAATTTTACTAATGTTCCACTACTAACTGTAGCTTGGCGAATCCTTATGATATCGATTGCGAGTATACTAGAAAAAACTCTTGCGTGATGGGAGCAAACAAATGCCCTCACCATTTCCGGGAATAGACCCCTATCTAGAACAACCTACCTTTTGGTCTTCGTTTCACAGCCGACTCATTATAGCCATTGCCGATGCAATAGAACCGCAACTCGGTTCCCAGTACTACGTAGAAGTGGAAACTCGTACTTATCAAAGCGATGATACAGAAGATGGCTTACTCATCGGTATTCCAGATACCATCATCTTCTCAGATCGCTCCGATAATTCCACAGAAGAACAAATCATAGCAAGCGATCGCTCCACAGCCACCCAGATTCGACCCGAACGAGTTGAAATCCCCATGCCTTTTGCTGTAAACGAGCGCTATCTGGAAGTCAGAGAAATTCTGACAGACGATGTAATCACCGTTATAGAACTTTTATCTCCAAAGAATAAGCGTTCTGGAGACGGGAGAACAGCGTATGAGAAAAAGCGACGAGCAATTCTTGGCAGTTCCACTCACTTGGTAGAACTCGACTTGCTACGCGGTGGTAAACCAATGGCAATTCTGGGAATGCGATCCACAACAGCATACCGCATCCTCATCAGTCGAAGCGATCGCCGTCCCACCGCCGATTTATACAGCCTTACCTTGCAACAAAAACTACCTACTTTTCCAATTCCCCTCAAGCCAAACGAAGAAGAACCTCTAGTGCCATTACAAGACATCTTTAACGGCGTCTACGATCGCGCCCGTTATTCTACAAGAATCGATTATCGCCAACCTATCCCACCTCCTGCGCTATCAACAATCGATCGAGAGTGGGTTGCAAAATTATTAACTCACACTCAAGATGCATAATCAAAAACTAAAGATTTCAAGAAATAAATCATCCATCTTGTGGGGCGGGCGTCCTCGCCCGCTATTTTATTACTCTGAATTTTCTGTTAATCAAGCCAAACTTGAAATTACCTGAGTTCGGCGTAAGAAAAAGTCTGAAAGCCAAGCGTAGTAGAGATTGTAGCAACATATCTTTATTTAATTTGATGTCATTAAGCTTTGCTTATTGAACCTTGTGACGATCGCGGACTGGTTGAAGTTAAAGCCGTTGAGGTTAAACGCCATGGTGCTGATGCCCAATGCGGTGAACCAGATACCTACCACTGGCCATGCTGCCAAGAAGAAGTGCAAGGAGCGGCTGTTGTTGAAGCTTGCGTATTGGAAAATAAGCCGAAACTTAGAACCCTAGGATATTTATTTCAACTACCATAGATAAAGTAAATCCAGAAAAATATATACATATATGACTACCGTAGTCAAGGTTACTAAAGTTTACGATGAAATCATCGAGTTTATTGCTGCGGGAACAACTCCTCAAAGCGTGATTGATTTGAAAATATCGGCTGAGGCAAAAGAACGTTTAGACGATCTGGTATATGCTCATCACGCTGGAGAACTGACACCAGATGAAAAGAAGGAATTAGATTGTTTTTTGACGTTAGAGCATATAATGAGGTTAGCAGAAGCCCGTGCTTATACTTATATGAAAATTGAGTAAGTATTGAAAGTGCTCAGTCCCTACATTAGTACAGATCTCCGTCGTTTATTTATCAAACGTGCTGATTGTCTGTGTGAGTACTGTCTGTTTTCAGATACGGATAGTATAGATTTTCAACTTGACCACATTATCAGCGTCAAACACGGCGGTACAACCACAGCAGAAAACCTCGCTTATTCTTGTATCTTTTGCAATCTCCAAAAAGGAACCGATTTAGGGTCGATTAATTGGCAAACTGGGGAACTCGTGAGGTTTTTTAATCCACGTCGCGATTTTTGGGGAGATCATTTTCGATTTCGTTGATGCTATGATTCGGCCTTTGACAGACGTTGGAGAGGTCACGGTACGTATATTTTGATTTTAACAATGACTCGCCTTGTGGTGGAACGTCAAGTATTAATGACAGTTGGTAGGTATCCTTCTGCATCGGCATTACAGCCCATGAGTCAGTAAGGGAGCAGTCTGGTGTTATGCTATAGTGCGGCGATCGCGATACTTACCTCTCCCCTTGTCGTCCAAACAGATATTGAAGAATTCGTTGGTTTTCAGTTTGGATGCCCCTGACTTCAGATTGAAGTTCCCGGATGATCGCTCGATCTTGATGCGCTTCTTCAACAAAATTACCTATCACGCTAACCAAGTGGCTAATGCTATCTTGCAATTCTTGTTTGAGTTCTGCTTGTTGCTGGGCTAGTTGTGAGATAGTTGCTGTGTTATTCTGCTGTTGCTGAGTTAGTTGTGTAATAGCAGCTGTGTTAGCCTGTTGTTGCTGTACAGTTTGCAACAGAAGTGCTTCTATAAGAGCTAACCTATTGGGTTGTTCTGCGTTGGTCATTAGTGTTCCTTCACTTTTTAGGTGGCTTGGGTAGTTGTGGCAACTCTCCCTGTGCTTGTTTTGTTGTTACTGCGTCCAAAATGATAGTTTCAATCAAGTTACTTGTAGAGCGGTTTTCCACTCCCGCCCATTGGTCAAGGTACTCCTTGACCCATTGGTCGCATACAAATTGCACTCTGGGACGATCTTTCTTAGGGGCGTTAGGCATAGATAGTCAAATATACGCTTAATTATCCTAGATTACTACACCTGAGTAGTTTAGTATCCTTACAGTTACCTAATGTATTCTACATTATCCTAATGAAATTTCACAGTTACCTGCTGTTAAACTAGTAGAATTGTCAGGAAAAAGGACACTGGTCAGGTGCTCACCCCAACTGTTGGCGAAACTGTCGAACACTCAAAGACATGAGCAACGTAGCAAAAACCAGTAAAATCAACACTTGAGGCCAAAGCGTCTCCAAACCCACCCCCTTCAACAACACCCCACGACAAACCTCAATAAAATAGCGCAAAGGATCTAAATAAGAGAGCCATTGTATATAGGTTGGCATTGAAGAAATTGGAGTCAACGCTCCACACAACAAAACCAAAGGTGGATTAATAAAAAAAGCAGTCAACTGTGTCTGCTGTTCGCTCTTTGAGTAAGTCGCAATCAAAATCCCAATACTAATACCCACCCAAAAGTAAAGCACAGCGATCGCCAAAAACACCAACAAATTACCCCGTAATGGTACGCCAAACACCAACCTTGCAACACCAAGAGCAATCAAAACATCCAACGTTAGCAAAACCAGTAACGGACAAACCTTAGCCAGAATCACCTCAGTATTAGAAGCAGGAGTCATCACCAACTGCTCAATAGTCCCTGCTTCCTTTTCCCTCACCACTAAAGAAGCAGCAGCTTGAGAACCAATCACCGTCAGTACAATGCCAAACATTCCCGACACGATAAACCAAGAACTCTCCAACCCAGGATTATAAAAAATCGAAACCCGAACTCGTACCCCGTTCTTTTGTGAATCCTCATTATTCTGCTGTCGCGAGTTGTAGTCACTCACCAACTGATTGATATAACTCGAAGCAATACTTGCCGTATTTGCATCAACAGCATCATACAGCGCCTGCACTTCCACAGGACGCTTTTTAGCAACATCCCCAGCAAACTCTCGCGGAATCGTCATAGCAACCGTTAGTTTTCCCGTCGCCAAATCCGCTATCATCTCATTTTGGTCGGGATAGTACCTACTCACCACAAATGCATCCGTCTGGTCAAATATTTGTACGAATTCCCGTGAAGCACTGCTGTTACTGTAATCAGTAATACCAACCTTCAGATTTTCCACCTCCGGATTTAAAGCAAAACCAAACAGCATCAAAAAGACAGTTGGCGGTACAAGCAGTTGCATCACAAGCTGACGATTGCGGAATATTTGAGCAAATTCCTTTTGGAACAACGCCCAAAACCGACTTCCTAAAATTGTGTCAATTAAATTGAAAACCATAATCATACCCAAGTGCTAAACTCTCATCCTCTGCAACTTACGCCAAGCCAAAAAGAAGAACAAACTAGCCAGCCCAAACAAAGCCAAAACCTGAGACCAAACACCCAACCAACCCACACCACGCGCATAAGCATCGCGACTTAACTCAATGTAATAACGAGCCGGAATAATACTGGAAATCCAACGAATGCTAGTTGGAATATTTGCTATGGGATAAATAAATCCAGATAACTGAAGTGAGAGTAAAAAAGCAGTAAAAGCAACTGCTTGAATGGCAGCACTTTGAACTTTCGTATTACTCCCCACAAAAATCCCCCAAAAAACACCACAAGCAATATAAAGCATCGAACTGAAAATCATGGGTGTCGGATCGCCTACAAACCACAATCCAAAGAACAGCCATGCTTCCACATTGACAAACAGCACCTCCGCCATACCCACTAGCCAGAATGCTGCTGCCTTCCCAAATAAATATTCCGTACCTGTTAAACTAGAAGCGTAAACTTGCAGAATAGTCCCCTGTTCGTACTCCTTCGCTACCGCCAAAGCAGCAAGTAACGGAGGAAACAGAGTCACAGTAATTGCGATCGCACCAGGGCCAATATATCTCAAAGTTTCCAGACCAGGATTATACCACAAGCGAAACTGAAGATTCACCTGAGAAGATTGGCTTCCCAGTAGATTTTCCTTGAAAGCATTAGTCGCGGCTTTAGTATAACCCCTAACAATATTAGCCGTATTAGCATCAGTACCATCAACTAAAATTTGCACCTCCTCCCCCCCTTTTCGTAGTAAATTGCGAGCAAACTTTGGAGGAATAATCAAACCTGCAGCAACCTTACCCTCATCCAACAATCTAGGGACATTCACCTCAAAACCAGAGGCAACTATATTAAACTTATTTGTACGCTCAAAAGTCGCGATATACTCCCGACTATTAGGAGTTCCATCCAAATCCTGAATTGCAAAATTAATCTTATTCACCTCCAACGACACCGCAAACCCAAACAACAGCAGCAGCATCAAAGGTAAAAAAAGAGCCAAAGTCAGAGTCAGGCGATCGCGTCCCAACTGCGATAATTCTTTTATAGTTTGAGCAAAGATACGTTTCATAGGGATTGGGGATTGGGGAACTCGGGGCCCCCTCTGGGGATAAGGGGCAATGGGGATTGGGGAACTCGGGGCCCCCTCTGGGGATAAGGGGCAATAGGGATTGGGGATTGGGGAACTCGGGGCCCCCTCTGGGGATAAGGGGCAATGGGGATTGGGGATTGTGTGGATTGTTGGGTTTCGTTCCTCAACCCAACCTACACTCTGGTCACTGAAATAAATACATCCTCCAAAGAAAACTCAATCTCTCTGTGACTTTGTACTTTGACCCCAGCCTCTTGCAACCAAGTCTTCACTTGAGGAATCTGCAAGGGCGGTTTATCCAACACAGTGTGCAAGCGCGAACCGAAAATAGATACCCGCCAACGTTCTAACTTTTGCTTCAACCAATCCGAAGCTGTTTGCAACGGTTCGCACTCCCATTCCACCAATTGTCCTGGTTGTTCCTGTTTGACTTGACGGGGAGTTCCTTGTGCTACAAGTTCTCCCGCAACCATAAAACCCAAACGGTGGCATTGTTCTGCTTCTTCTAAATAGTGTGTTGTCACCAATATTGCCATCCCTTCCCTGGCAAACTGGTTAATCCAGCGCCAAAATTCTCTCCTTGCTAAGGGGTCAACGCCGGAGGTTGGCTCATCTAAAAACAAAACTTTTGGTTCGTGCATGACTGCTGCACCAAAAGCAACTCTCTGTTTCCAACCACCGGGTAAATCGCGAGTTAACTTATCCTCTTGACCCACGAGGTCGCTAATTTGCAATACCCAATTTTTCTTGGCTTGTCGATGGCGGCGAGGGACTCCATACACACCACAATAAAATTCTAAGTTTTGTCCAATTGTCAAATCGTCATACAAAGTAAATTTTTGTGACATATAACCAATTTTTTGCCGCACTGTTGTAGAGCGTAATTGACCTGTTTCTCCTGCTAAGGAAACTTTTCCAGAACTAGCTGGCAAGAAACCACAAAGCATTTTGATAACGGTTGTTTTTCCCGCACCATTTGCCCCTAAAAGACCAAAAACTTCACCATATTTAATATTTAAATTGATATTCTTAACAGCATGAAAATTACCAAAAAATTTATTTAAATCTTGTGCGCCTATGGCTGTCCCGGAAGCATTTTCTTGAGGAAATATGCGAGGATAATTGCTAGCAGAAACAGTTGCTTTTTGTTCTCGCAATCGAGCTACAAAAGTATTCTCCAGAGTCGGGGTATCAACAAGAAATCTTTCTGCTAGAATCTGTTCTCTTTCTAAAATAGACTGGATTCTTTGTTTGGTTTCGCCCGGTTCTGCTGTTAACACATCTAAGCGATCGCCAAAGCGTTGTACGTCAGAAATAAGTTCTTGCAAGTCAGCATTTTCACTGAGAATGTCTGCTATTTTATCTAGCTCCGATACTGGCAAATAAACTTCTAACCGTTTCATACCCAAGCTAGCTTTAACGCGAGCAGGTGTATCGCATTGTTGAATTTTTCCCTCATACATCAAAGCAATTCGCGAACAGCGTTCTGCTTCATCGAGGTAAGGAGTTGCAACAACTGTTGTCATCCCTTCCGTTACAGCAAGTTCTGCTAAAATGTCCCAAAATTCCCGTCGCGATACGGGGTCTACACCTGTTGTTGGTTCATCTAGCAACAATATTTTAGGTTGATGGATGAGCGCACAGCATAAAGCCAGTTTTTGCTTCATCCCTCCTGAAAGGCGTCCGGCGAGACGGTCTTTAAACTGGGCTAAGTCTAGTAATTTGAGATAGCGATCGCTTCGATTTTTTAAAGCTGTTTCGCTGACTTCGCGCAAACCTGCTGCATAACGTATGTTTTCCCAAATGCTCATGTCTTGGTATAAACTAAAGCGTTGGGTAAGGTAGCCCATTTGCAAGCGTACATCCCAAGGTTTAGAATTCAGTGCTTCCACAACACCGCTTGTTTGTTCCATTACACCAGAGAGAATCTGGAATGTAGTCGTTTTGCCAGCCCCATCAGGTCCTATAAGCCCAAAGATTTCGCTTTGATAAATGTCTATATTTATACCTGCTACAGCGTTTGTTTGTTTGTAGTTGTGCTGCAAATCTCGTATAGAAATGACGGGGGTATTTGTTGGATGAGTGCGTATTGTTTTCATTGTCCCTCCACAATCCTCCCATCAGCTGGCATTCCTGGTTTTGCTAAACCTTGGGAATTTTGAAGAGTTAATTCCACGCCAAAGACTTGTGTAACTCTATCTTTTTTAAAGTAAATATTTTCTGGTGTGAAGCTAGCTTTGGGATCTATTCTGGTGACTGTTGCTTTTAGAGGTTGCTTGGGATATGTATCTAAGTAAACTAAGCTTGGCTGACCTATTTTGACTTTACCGAGTTCTCCTTCAGGAATAAAGCCACGTAAGTAAAGGTTATTGAGATTGACTATCGTGAGTAGTGGTGCGCCTGCTGCTACGACTTCGCCCGGTTCTACTGAACGGGTGATGACGCTACCTGCTAGCGGGCTATTGACTTTTAAGTAGTTCAAGTTTGCTTGAATTTGTGCTTGTGTCGCTTGGGTATCTTTGACTTCCTGTTGGGCTACTGTAATATCTGTGCGGGCTTGGAGAATTTGTTTTTCTATTTGTAATGCAGCAGCAGCTCGGATCGGTGTGTTGCGAAGTGTTGCTTGGGCTTGGGTGAGGGTTCCTTGAGATGACTGTATCTGTTGTCTGGCTGTAGCAACTCTAGCGCGAGCTACATTAAGAGCAGCATTGTCTTCATCTTTGCTCTGGGCTGAAACTGCACCTTGACCGTATAAGTAACTCGTTCGTTTCTGTTTTACCTGTGATAGTTCTAAATTAGCTTGGGCTTCTACAAGTTGCGATCGCGCCGCGAAGAGTGCATTTTCTGCTTGTTCGACTCGACCTTGGCTTTCTTGTTTTGCTTGTTGTGTTGTGAGGTTAGCTTGCTGAAGTTGCGCTTGTAATACTGGTAACTGTTGGCGACTCCGTTCCAAACGTTCTTGCGCTCCTCGCACTCGCGCTGCTGCACCTTGCAATTGAGCGCGTAATTCTGAATCATCTATCTGCACCAACAATTGACCGGGTTTTACAAAGTCTCCTTCTCTGACCGATACATTAGCAATCCGACCTCCTATTTTTGCCGAGACATCCGTTTCATAACCCTCTATGCGCCCACTTAAAAATAGACCTTCAGGTTCTGGTCGATAAATAAAACCTCGATAAACAGCATATCCCGCACCTGCAATCAATGCGAGCGCTCCTAATATCAAGACTGGTTTGGGAATATGTCTTTGAGGTTTTTGTGGGAATGGTGGCTGAGACAGCATCCCATCTTCCACAGGGTTCGTGTTTTGCTCATCCTGAATAGGTTCCGTTGGTGTCTGTGTCATAAAACCTCACAACAATAAATTGACAAATAACCAATGACAAATGACCAATAACCAATGACAAACTTGATTGACTGATTAATCAATCTTGCGGGAAAAAAATTTATTATTGAAAATGAGCGGTGTAGCTGACCTTCGAGGTGGCTGTATATTGCTGTGTTTCAGCAGTGACAAGCATACCTTGCAAAAAGATGTCAACTGCAGTTGCCACCATAGTATCCAAACTAATTTGCCGAGCATCGGGCTGTAGAAAAACTTCACGTGTAATCATGTAGGCAAGAAACGAACCAACGAAACAGCGAGCTGCTGCTGCTGAGTCCATTGGCTTGAAAATGCCTGCAGCCATTTGCTTCTCCAAATAGCGTGTCAAAAAAGAGATAGAACGACTCGGTCCTATTTTGTTGACCATCTCAGCCACAGCAGGGTGGCGAATCGCTTCTGAAAATAGGAGTTTCATCATTGCCATAGATGTTGGATTATCCAAGACAGTGAGAAAAGCTCTAGCAAAAATGGTCAGCACAACCTTGGGAGGTTTGCTCATCATCTCTTCTTCGTTGTGAATCAGCAATTGCAGGACTGGTAAACGTTGTTCGACCACCTGACGAAACAAGTCAGCTTTATCTTTAAAGTAGTGGTATATCAAACCGGGCGAACCAATTCCTGCAGCCGCCGCAATATCCTTATTGGTTGCCTTCTCAAACCCCTTACTGGAAAAGACTTGTAAAGCACCATCGATAATTTGCTGTCGCCGACCTTCAAAGTCTTGTTCGACACGTGGAGGCATAACTACACTTGATTGATTAGTCAATCAAATAATAACATATCGGAATCACTACAATAGAACAATCAATTTTTCTTAACTTTCACTTGAGTTCAGCAAGTAGATGAGAATCATCCTATTCCGAAAGATAGCCATACTGCTGATGTTACCGGGAGCAATTTTGGTAAGCCCGCAAAAAGTTGCTTCTATTTCAGAAACACCAGTAGAGTTAAACCAGAGGGATAACAACAGATTTGGTAAGACTAATTTTTTGCATACCTTTGCGACTAGAAGTCGCGGCTATACAAGCAAAACCCACCTATGTGGGTTTCAAAACCTTGATTCTTTATTAGTCCGCGTAGGCGGACTTTGTTTGTATAATAGCGAATTCTATTCGCCCAAAACTTTTAAAACATCCTCTCAAGTCAACAAACCCATGCAAGCACTAAGCCAGCTCTTTCGTATTGTTAAAAATGGTAAGTATGGCTTTATTGACAAAACAGGAAAAGTCGTTATAGAACCACAATTTGATTTAGCTTGGAATTTTGTTGAGGATTTAGCACAAATCAAAGTAGGAGATAAGTATGGTTATATCGATCGCACCGGGAAACAAGTCATTCTGCCAAAATTTCAGTTAGCTTATACCTTCTCAAATGGATTAGCCCTAGTTGCGATCGATTATAAATACGGATATATAAATCCCTCTGGTCAAATAGTCATTCCACCACAGTTTTCAGGAGCCTTAGCTTTTAAAAATGGGTTAGCAGCAGTTGAAATTAATGACAAGTGGGGCTACATCGACTTTACTGGCAAGACAGTCATTAAACCTCAGTTTGAAACAGCCTTACATTTTAATCAAGGCTTAGCAGCTATTCAAAGTGAGGGAAAATAACTCATACACCGCTCGCTATATTTAATCCCGCTCAATAATAGGACAAATAGTTTCTTCGCTTTGTTCGGTGATTTTTCCCCAACCAGAAAGGAGTTCCTCTAACTCAGACTTTAGAATAAATAATTGCTGGATTTGTTCGTCAATGGCTGAGAGCTTGTTTTTCAACTGAACTTTTATGCGATCGCAAGGCATAAACCCATCATCATGAACATCTAAAAATTCTTTGATTTCCAACAAAGTTAAGCCTAGATGTTGAGCGCGTTTAATAAATTTGAGACGTGCAAAAACCTCAGAATTAAACAATCTAAATCCACCTTCAGTTCTTTCCGAAGCTTGAAGTAATCCAAGTTCTTCATAATAGCGGATAGTTTTAATAGGAACGCCGCTTTCTTTAGCAACTTCGCCTATTTGTTTTAGCGGTTCTTTGACTAACATATCTGTCTCACCCTACCTTTATCGTGTCATGAGAGAAGTACTATTTTCATCTTAAACTCTCCAGCTAACTAGAGAGTCAAGAGAAACCCGAACAATACCCCTGTTAATTCTGCAAAATTTTGGGGAAAGCTAAATAATAGCTTCTCCAACAGGCGGGCTTAAACAAATATGATGTGCGATAAAAACGATAATAACAAAGACACTCACTTAGAATTAGCTAATACAGACGCTGACTCTTCGGAGTATAAAGATATATATCAACTTCTCGATATTCCAGCTATACATAACGAGAACCTGCCTGTATGGGATTTAGAGCAGTTAGACTCAAAGGAGTCGGAGAATTGCTCCTCCAGATACCAGAGACTCAAACTAGAGTCTTCAAGAATGGGTCATTGGTTAGAATATGAAGAAATTGCAAGATTAGAAAGATTAAAGTTACCTACAGATAGCAATACCCACTTTAATCTCGATTTATTCAACTATTTTGACTTTTAGAGGATGTTTGAAAAGTCCTGTCATCAGTAGCAAAACATTCAAGATCCCCCTAAATCCCCCTTAAAAAGGGGGACTTTCAGAGTATTTTCCCCCTTTTTAAGGGGGGCTAGGGGGGAGCGATAAGTGACTAAAATTACAACCAACCACTTTTCAAACAACCTCTTAGAGGATGTTTGGAAAGTCTTGCAAATGGAGTTATAACTTTTAAAGTTTAACTTCTTGTGGTACGGGCTTCTAGCCCGTCACCCATAGAGGACGGGCGAGGACGCCCGTACCACAAGATGGATGACTTTTGAGACTGGACGGGCGAGGACGCCCGTACCACAAGATGGATGACTTTTGAGACTGGACGGGCGAGGACGCCCGTACCACAAGATGGATGACTTTTGAGACTGGACGGGCGAGGACGCCCATCCCGCTATGTAAATTAAAAGCGCAACAGTTTAGCGAATTCTATTTGCCCAAAATTCTAAAACATCCTTATAAGGATTGATTAGCATTATAAATTTTTAAAAGCTGAATCTGCCACTGCCACGTTCATCACTATTATCCACACGATGCTCCCTGAAAATCTAAATTTTCTACTTTCATTTACAAGCTTCAGAGAGAAGAACAGGAAAGCAAAATGTTAAAAATAATTATGACTTGTAGCTTCAGCAAATTTACTACAAGAGTGTATTTAAAACTATAATTTCAATTTATACCAATTAGAAAAAAGATTGCTATAAGTACTGAAGGAGAATTTTATCAATTAATATTATTTGAGAGAAAATTTGATACCAAAGGTTAAAAAAACCACTCTTCCCTGAACCCTGACTTCTGACTCCCGCGATACATAGAGCGAAATCGCGTCTTGCAGTTCTCAATAGTTGCTAAATACAAACCTGGTAGCTAATCGGGAAGAGGAGCTTTAGTCTTGCAATGAGCTTTGTTGAGCAAGAATACATTTATAGTACTCATCGTGCAGTTAATGTAATTGCCAAAATGCCAAGTTTGACAGTAGAAAGCATTTTAAAAAATTACAAGGAGCTACAAGATCCCCGACTTCTCAAAGAAGTCGGGGATCTGAACAAGCTTGTCCCTACTCCAACAAATCGGGTTCTTCCCGTACTGCCTTTTGATAGATTGGCTGAAAACTGAACCACCCAGCAACAGGGGTTCCCACTTGACCGCGTGTGAGGCGTGCGGTTTCAGGTTTTATCACACGAGGTTGACCCGCAGCTTCAGCTAATAGCTGTGCTTGGGACGATCGCTCAAAGCTAATGTACCACCAAGCGGTTTCGTCAACGCTTTGACCGACTGTCAAATGACCGTGATTGCTTAAGATAACTACTTTTTTATTACCTAATGCTTCAGCAATACGCTTACCTTCTTGGGGATTTAATACAACACCAGTATAGTCGTTAAACACCGCATGGTCTTCGTAAAAAGCGCAAGAATCTTGAGTTAGGGGATCGAGTAAACGATGAAAACTTGACCAAGTTTTACCGTAAATTGAATGAGCGTGAGCCACCGCTACAATATCGGGTCGTGCTTCATGCACTTGGGAATGAATGGCAAAGGCAGATCGATTCACACTACCTTCGCCTTTAACAACCTCTCCCTCCGCATTAACCAGAAGGAGGTTTGAAACCCGGATCTCAGCAAAGTTTAATCCATGAGCATTTACCCAAAAATGGTCTGTAAATTCCGGATCGCGGGCTGTAATATGACCTGCCGTCCCCTCGCTAAAACCAAAACGTGCAAATACACGAAAGGCAGCAGCTAGGTGTTGCTTGCGGTAAAGGCGTTCATCTTCAACGCTATTAAAAACAGGGAGTTGCGGTCTCTCATACTTTGGCATGGTTGTATTCCGAAATTACCTTGAGGTAATGGTAGAGAGCTTTTTTTGTCAGTAGCAATCATTTTATTTGTAATGCAAAAGACATCAAACGCCTCCTTATTCTAGCTTTACACGATCTTCTTTGCTTGAGTCAAGAAGAGCAAAAATTCTTACTCCCTTTCCGCTCTAAAGTTACCGACACTTGTAGGTAATCATAAGAGCAAGAAGGGAGTAGTCTCAACCTAGATGCACAAGGGAGCAAGAAAAATTGTAACGAAATTTACAAAAATCATCTTTTTTTTAGAAAAAAAGGTTACGCTAAGCATAGTTCCCTCAAATGCGATAAGCTGAGTACAGCTTGCGCTAAGAGCGATCGAATCTTGACTAACTCCTTGCTCCCAGTATAAAGCAACACTATTTGTTGCACAGTCGCACATGACAAGTAATGTTGCATGCTGAAAGATATACTACCGAATACTCTTCCAAGACTGTGACAATCGCCAAAGGTTGAAAGCTGTTAGAGCTATATGTGTGCTGATATCGATTTGGTTGGGATATTTATCCCAATCCGACAATTACTATGGCAAATAATCCATCAAACTATAAGGAGAAAATTTTATGGTTTCCTCTTGCGAAATTCCATTGGTGGCTCCAACCCCCGCACATATTTGTCCATTCGATCGCTCCTGTAGCTATCTAGAACAGGCTGCAACAGAATTAAATTTGGATCGGGGTTTATTGGAACTTCTGAGACATCCACGCAAAGTGATTACAGTTTCTATTCCCGTTAAGAGAGATAATGGAGAGGTTGAAGTTCTTGCTGGGCATAGGGTACAACACTGTGACATCTTAGGTCCTTATAAAGGCGGTACTCGTTACCATCCGGCTGTCACATTGAAAGAAGTGTCAGCACTCGCCATGCTCATGACTTGGAAATGTGCGCTAGTTGGGTTGCCTTATGGAGGTGCTAAAGGAGGTATTGCCATCGATCCAAAACTCTATAGTGTTGGAGAACTCGAAAGAATTACCCGCCGTTACACGACCGAGTTAATTAAAGATATCGGTCCCTCAGAAGACATCCCCGCACCAGATATGGGAACCTCTACTCGCGAGATGGCGTGGATGATGGACACTTACTCTATGAACGTAGGTCATGCAGTACCGGGAGTTGTTACTGGTAAACCTATTTCCATAGGTGGTTCGAGAGGAAGGGAAATGGCAACCGGACGAGGTACTGCGATCGTTGTACGTGAAGCGCTATCAGATTTAGGTAAGTCATTAGCAGGAGCGCGAATAGCAATTCAAGGTTTTGGAAATGTAGGTGCTGCAGCAGCTATATTAATGCACCAAGCAGGAGCAAAGGTTATTGCTGTTTCTACTGGTTCTGGAGGAGTGTATTCAGATATCGGGCTAGATATCCCTGCTTTAAAAGACTATGCAGCACAAAATCACAAGAGTCTTGTTGGATACCCAGATGCAGTACCAATTAGTAATGCTGAGCTACTCACTTTGCCGTGTGATGTTTTGGTTCCGGCGGCTTTAGAGAATCAAATTACAGAGAAAAACGCTCATGCGGTAGAAGCCAAGATTGTAACAGAAGCAGCTAACGGTCCCGTCACTCTTGAGGCAAATGAGATTTTGGAAGCTAAAGGGATCGTAGTCCTACCAGATATCTTGGCCAACGCTGGTGGTGTTATCGTGAGTTATTTAGAGTGGGTGCAAGGTCTTTCCTACGTATTTTGGGATGAAGAGCGTGTCAATAAGGAAATGGAATTGCTCATGGTACAGGCATACCGTCAAGTCATACAACAATCTCAACAACGTCACATACCTTTACGGTTAGCAGCGTATACTTTGGGTGTTGGTCGGGTTGCTCGAGCACTTCACGATCGCGGTTTGTATCCTTGAAGCTAGGGGCATTAAATTTGATAGGTCGGTCTTAATTGGGGATGGGCTTTGAGTCCATCTCACAAGATAAGTAATTTATTTTTTATAATTTTCTATAGCAACTGTGTATTGTGCATATAATGACATTATAACTTTAGATGACTTATATGTTACGGGATATTACTATTTTAAATTATCGTTGTTTTCAAAGTTTCTACATAGATAATTTAGCACGTGTCAATCTTATTGTAGGTATGAATAATAGTGGCAAAACTAGTTTGTTAGAAGCCATTTATTTATTAGTTAATCAGGGTGAAAGTCCTCGTTATTTAATTGATATACTAAATAGTCGTGGAGATATAAATAAATCGTTTAATAAAAATTTATTTAATCAATCTTTCCGTATCTATAATGAAGAACTTAAGAATATATTTCAAGGTTATCAAATTAGTACTCATCACCCAATTCGGATAATTTCTCAAAAACAAGACCCATTATCACTTGCAATTGAACCCCAATTAAGCGATCGCAATCTTTTAAATTCTGAAAATTTTGAAATTGTTTTTTCCTATGGACTACAGCTTGAAAATCAAATAATTGTTCATAGCGATGGAACTATTAGATCTCAAGATGGGCTATTTTTAAATTCTAATTATTCCAGTCAATTTCTCACTATTAGTACACTGAGTTTTGAGGAGATGGCTGAGTTATGGAATAGTATTTTATTAACTCCTAAAGAGAACAAAGTTGTAGAAGCTTTACAAATTTTAGAGCCGTCTGTAGAACGAATTGGTTTTACAAGTCACCCTACTTCTACGCATAGTATTCTACTTAAGTTAAGTGGAAATTTAAATCCTCTTCCCTTAACAAGCATGGGAGATGGAATTCGCCGTATTCTTGCTATAGCTATAGCAGCAGTCACAGTAGAAAATGGTTTTTTGCTTGTGGATGAAATTGACACAGGATTATACTATCAAACTCAAACTGATATGTGGCATTTTGTTTTGGAAGTTGCAAAACAACTTAACGTACAGGTATTTGCCACGACCCACAGTTGGGACTGTATAACTGCATTTGCAGAAGCCATTGCTCAATCAGAAGAGCGTTCTGTTGGGAAACTATTTCGCTTAAGCCGACGTGATGAAAACATACGTGCTGTTGAGTATACTCCTGATGAATTATCGATTGCCGTAAACCAAAGTATAGAGGTGCGTTAATGCCAAAAGCACGAAAACCTCCTCAAGTAAAGCCTCAGCAGTTCAAGTTTGAGAAATCGCCATTGTGTTCCCGTGCTGACACAACCATAAACAACTGGAATAGATAAGTGTTTATTTTGATTAAACCGTTGTGCTGCTACCATTGTTGCTGCACATTGTCCCAGTCCGGTTTTGATGTTTTCTTGCTTTGCTTCAACGATCGCAACCACTGGAGCTTCCACTTCAATTTGTTCTGGCGAGCAACTGATTAAAAAATCACAGTATCCATTCAAACCAACACTAGCATCCACATCGAACTTTTCGCCAGAAAACACGCTGATTTGACGGTTCAAAATTTCACGCACCTCCAGCAAAATTGGATTTATAATCCCCTCAGAGCGAGCTTTTTCATTCCCAGTTGCTATAGCCCATGGCAGACTGCGTTCTAGTTGTTGCTCGAGTAGTTTACTTGGAGCAACAGGAGCGATCGCAGGAAAAAAGCGCACGCCCTCAATCGCCGTTAATCCAAAATCCTGTTTTGCTCTACTCCAAGTAAATTCGTTGTACGCCATCGCGACTTCAACTTCTTGCTTAATTATAGAGTAGCAGAGCAGCTTAACTTCATTATTAGGGACTTCCAATAAAAAAATATCCCAAAATTTCTTGTGGTGCGGGCGTCCCCGCCCGCTACTTATAGAGGACGGACGTCCCCGCCCGTCCCACAATATGGGATAATTTATTCCCTAGAAATTACTTAATACAATGTAAATTACTTTACTTTAAATATATTGGCTATGGTAATTTCTGATGCTAAAACAGAAGAGACAATTAAATACTGAGTATTCATAATGACTACAAATCAAGAAAAAGCACTGTTGCTTCTCCGCCAAGCGCTTGACGAACCAACAGCCGAGTTTCGTCCCGGTCAGTGGGAAGCCATTGAAGAGATAGTCGAGAAGCGATCGCGTCTGCTAGTGGTTCAACGTACTGGTTGGGGAAAAAGTATAGTTTATTTTCTAGCAACGCGCTTACTAAGAGATCGAAACGCCGGTTGTACGCTGTTAATCTCACCACTACTTGCTTTAATGCGAAACCAAATAGCAGCAGCACAACGTATTGGTATCAGAGCAGCCACAATCAACTCCAGTAATACAGAAGAATGCATCCAAATGTATCTGAAGGTAATCAGCAACTGCATCATAAAGGAGCAAAACCTTTTCCATCCGAACCTTGGGAAACTTCTTTCAAAGAACTTTTGGCAACATCTGTATCTTTGGATGAACCAGTACAAATACCTCAGACGATCGCACACTCGCACCTACAAAACGCTAGCGATCGCACAAAGGACATTATATATGAAGCTGTCTTGCCATTGATCCTCGATTGTCTACAGCAACCAAACAACGTGAAATGTCTTGCCGAATCCTTGAATGTGAGACAATCGCAAATGCAGGATTGGTTAGACAAAGCTGTTGTGGAAGGTCATGTGAGAAAAACAAATAAACCCGTTGCTTACGTGATTAATCAATCGGCAACTCAGCTGTCTTTTTTATAGCCTTGATTGTTTAATTCAAATAACTAAACTACCTCTGTAAAGTGGCACACCTTCAACGGGTACTAGGAATCCCTTATTCTTTGAGAAACCAAGATTGTCTTGAAGAAAATTCGTGTTCAAATTAAATTTGACCAATGGAGAAATCACTTATAGGTTTTATAATAACACCGCTTGCCTTTGCTGCAACTGATTGACGCTCGTCAACAGTAATCAGTGGCAAAGCTAAATACCGTGCTAGTGCAATGTACAAAGAATCATAAATTGCAAGTTGATGAAGCAAACCTATTTGCAAAGCATCTGGCAACAGATGGCTAACAAATTCTGCCTGGAAGGGTAAACGTAATAATTCCTGTATAATTTGCTCTGCACTTGCTTGAGATAACTCGTGAAAACGCACTTCTTTCCAAAGTACATTTGTACACTCCAACAAACAAAATTCGGGGATGTGGAGCGTGTCTCCTTGGTACATTTGAGCGACCAAAGCCCTCGCTTGTGCTGTATGTGTTTGGGCGATCGCATATTGAATGACCACGCTGGTATCAACAACCTAAGCTGACATTAACGATCGCGATCCTCCCGCAGAAGTTGCAATGTTGTGGGCGATCCTGGTGGTGGTGTCCAACGAATGCGATCCATTGCTGCTAAAGCTTCCTCCCAAGATTGTCCATCTTTTTGAGCGTGCTGTCTGCGATTTAGTTGGTCATTAACAACTTCAATCACAAACTCCCTAAGTGTTTCAAAGGTCATATCTGAAATTCGCCGACTCATATTGCCACAAATATCAAATTGTTAATTCAATTTTAGAAGATATCTAGGGTATTTATCATCAACTTTAGATCCCCGACAACTTTTACGGATACTGTTGGCGAATAGGGGGTCTGACCCCTCTCTCGTTCCTGGGCTGCTGCCACAGAATGCAGACCGCGAGGTTCTGCCGAGCTAGCTTTTGCTCGCTACACAATGTAGACCGCAAGGTCCTTCGTATCTGGTATTAAGATTCAGCTGCAGGGTAGCAGGAGAAATACGGGTTACGCATTGACAGGAGAGACTTTACCTGTACACAGTCCGATTTTTGACTTCAGGTGTTCTAAAATGAATTCGCGTACAATAGGTTTTAAGAAGATGAAAGCTCAAGATGGCAGCCAAAGATCGATTTCACGAAGCTGTTAAAGTCGCTCTACAAAAGGAGCAGTGGGTAATTACTGATGACCCACTGAAGATAGAAGTTGGGGGTACAAAGTTTGAGATTGACTTGGGTGCAGAGCGTCTGTTAGCAGCACAACGCGCAGGTGAGAAAATCGCGGTGGAAATCAAAACGTTTTTGGGTGATTCACCAATTACCGATTACCATATAGCGTTAGGACAATTCCTAAACTATCGACTTGCTCTAGAACTTAACGAACCCGATCGCAGACTCTATTTAGCAGTTCCAATCAGAGTTTATCAAGCCTTTTTTCAAAGAGAATTTGCTCAACTTTCGGTGGAACGCTATCAACTGAAACTAATTATTTACGAACCAGTCAAAGAGGTTATTGTACAATGGATAAATTAGACAAGTATCGCCAATGTATTCAAAACCTACTGACAGAGTACGTTGCAGTGCCGATCGCTAATGGCGAAATTGATTCACAGACAGTATTTGATACTCAGCAAGATCGCTATCAAATCATGAACGTTGGTTGGGATGGAGATCGACGAGTGCATGGTTGTGTTATGCATCTAGACATTAAGGATGGTAAAATTTGGGTACAGCATAATGCTACAGAAATGCGAATCGCCCATGAATTAGTAGCTATGGGAATACCTAAAGAGGATATTATATTGGGTTTCCAAGCACCGTATGTAAGAGAATACACGGGATTTGGCGTAGCATAATAGAGACAGCCAAACACTGAGTATTTATAATGCCAGTGGTCACCCTGATGCTGATTGCAAAAAGAAAACGCGCAATCCGAGAGTTTAGGGGACTTTCAGGGGGTATTTCAACTAATTCTCCACCCTCAAACTCGTAGTGTTTATCTGTCTCATCGTCATAGGCTAAGTGCTCCTCAAAGGTCATTCGTGTTTTAGTCCCTTAATTCATCGCGCTCGCCCTCGCTTCACTGGCTACATCAATATTAACGCTTAATCTGCATTTTCAATTGGTAGAACCTCTGTGTCTTCTGCGTCTCATGAGTTAAATAAATTACTTTATAACTACAGAGACACAGAGAGAAGTTGCTTGTCCAAAGCAGCGCTGTGCTCTAGCTCTTAAAGAACAATGTGCCTTAACTCTTGTTCTTAAAAGAATCTAACCATTCTTGAACTTGATTTCTGGCAATATCGCGAGCGCCTAAACCAAATGCTAGAGCAATAGCTACTGCGATCGCGCCTAACAAAAGTCCAAAAGCTAAATTCACAATATCGCTAGCGACACCAATTTGTTGCAGAGCCATGGCAGAAACTAGGGCAATAATAGCAATCCTAGCCACTTGACCCAAAACTCGTGCTTGGCGATCTCCAGAACTCGCAATAATACTGAAAGCCAAATTTGCCAAATACAAACCAACAGCAAATACCACCAAGCCAGCTAAAATCCTGCCCAAAATAATCACAATACCCGTTACGAGTGTTGTCAGTGCGGGAATATTCAAGATATTCACTGCAGCAACAGTCGCAAACAGCATAATGCCGACTAAAACGACTATCCCGACCAATTCGGATGGAGTGCGGCTTGGAATCGCACCAGGTGTAGGTTCTTCTGGAATGACAACTCGTCTGGTAGGTGATGGCAGACCTAAAACCGAGAAAATATTGTTAAAACCTATACTTGTGAGTATGCCAGTCACTAACTCCGACACAAATCTGCCAAAGAAGTAAGCAATCAGCAAAATTGCTATTGCTGTGAAAATTGATGGCAGGGTGTTGAGAATCTGTTGCAACATCGCGATCGCTGGTACGGAAATCGCTTGGATTTGCAACTGATTCAGTGCTGCGATCGCAACAGGAATCAGAATTAATACGTAGACAATCGTACCAATAATCGTTGATAGCGATTGCGTTCCTGCTGCTGCACTCAATCCAAACCGACTTCCCAAATGATCGATACCAGTTGTCATCAACAGATTAGTTACAATCCGCTTGACAATGTTAGCGATAAACCAGCCAACCGTAGCAATGAGTGTTGCACCTAAGATGTTGGGAAGAATGGAAATAATTTGCGTAACCAGAGTTTGCACTGGTAGCAACGCTTGATTTAACCCCAAGCTATCCAACACGGGGATGAGAAACATCAATAGGATGAACCAGTATAAAGCATTGCCAATTGTCTCGCTCAATGAGATTTGATTGAGACTGGGAGCATTATTATCCTGTGGTGGATTTAATCGTTCATCCAACCGCAATGCTTGCAGCCCTCGTACTGCTATCAACTTGACTAGAGTAGCCACTAACCAAGCAACTGTAAAGATAACAGCCGCACCTACAAACCTAGGTAAAAAGTCCCCAACTTGATTGAGAAAAGTATTCAGAGGTTGAGAAGCAACCCTCAGTTCTAGGGTATCTAGAACTGCAACAACCGTTAACAGGAGGATAGCCCAGAACACTAGGTTGGAGATAAATGCCTCTACTTTAGGAGATTCTAATCCCGTGACTCCAGAAGCAATGCGATTATCTATATTCGTGCGGTTGAGGAGGGAGCGGGTTACAGATTTCGCGACTGCAGCAATCAACCAACCAACCAACAAAATCAACGCCGCCCCTACTAAGCGAGGCAGAAACTGGATGACTTGTTGTAGAGTCGCCTGTAAGTAATCAAACCCATCACCTTGTTCCGATGGCAAGGTAGGAGATTGTGCAACCAACGAGTAGACCCTCATCGAAAAACCAACATTTATCACCTGGGATATATGTAGCCAAGTTGCGTTCATGGTTTTTTGAAAGAAAGGTTAAGTGTTATTACAAAAAGCACTTTAGATGCATCCGTCGTATGGATTGTTAAGACAACCCTACACCCTGATGCTTAACAGTGTTTTGCCAGTAGATTACCACCTTCCTAGAAACTTTGTTAATGGGGATTGGGGATTGGTCACTGGTCACTGATTACTGGTCACTGGTCACTGGTCACTGGTCACTGGTCATGCGATACTCAAAGTGCAGGTGTAATGTGACAGTTGTGCAATGTCTCAAGTTTTTGAACAATCGATACAAATTAATGCGACAGCCACAGTTGTAGAGCGATGTATTACAGACTTGACTTTGATGCATCGCTGGCTCAATCCTGCTTTACGCTGCGAACCTTTAGGACAGTGGAGTACTGAGATTGGTGGCAAAAGCTTATTCGTTATTCAAACACCAATTCTCAAACCCACGTTACATAGTACAATTGTCGAGAGACAACCCGGTTTAGTTGTCTGGGAATTTCAAGGTTTTTTTGAAGGACGCGATCGCTGGGAATGCCAACCAGTAGACAAAGGAACGCAACTGCTGAACAGATTTGAATTTGATATTCCCAACCCCATAGTTAGTTGGGGCTTTAAAACTTTTGCTGAAAAATGGACACAAAGTGATATGCAATCTCAATTGCGGCGTTTGAAACGGGTTGCAGAAGAAGTACAGTGACCAGTGACCAGTGACCAGTGACCAATGCCCAATCCCCATTGCCCCTCAACAAGGAGGAGGCCCCGAGTTCCCCAATCCCCTATTTATCTACCTAACTGAGACAATATGTGCCTAATAATATGAGCATCTCTGGCATTAGGGCTTTGTGCCAAATAAGTCTCTAAGTCTCTTGCTGCTTGAGAAAACCGACCGAGTTCGTAACACAAAAGACCGCGATCGCGTAATTCTTGTACTTGGTCGGGAAAAAGTATCAAAATCCGTTCCACGGATGCCAAAGACTTTTCCAAATTTTGTTGATTGAGGTAAATATATTTCAAATTTTTTAGCATTCGTTCCAAGAATTGCCGCTTGCTTACTACAGGAAAAAATTCTGGTTTTAGCTCTACTTGCTGTTGATACATCTGACTGAGTAGTTCCTGACAATCTTCAGGAAACATGACATCACCACCATTAAACACATCAACAAAAATTTCCATGTCCGGAATGCTAGGTCGAATCAGAAAATGACCGGGCATTCCTACGCCTTCCATAGGAAAATCAATCCTTCTTGCTAATTCTAAGTAAACGAGAGCTAAAGAAATGGGAATGCCTAATCTCCGGTCGATCACCTCATTTAAGAAGCTGTTACGGGGATCGTAATAGTTTTCTTGATTACCAGCAAATCCTAGATCGCTATAGAGATACTGGTTAATTGTTTGGATAATTTTTAGAGGATAGCGTTCTTGCGGCAGTCGTTCTTGTAACTCTAATGCCATTGTCTCCAAAGCATTGAGGTATTCTTCTAAATCGAGGTAAGGGTACTCTTCTTGTGCAATGTACAAAGCTGCCCTTGCTAAGTCGATGTACTCATCAGGCTGCTGAACTTCTTTATAAAAATACTGTCGCGCTGACGAGATGTTCATAAGCGTAGGGAATAGGGAGTGGAAGAGTGGGAGTGGGGAGTAGGAGTTTCTTATAACTATTGTATAGCTGAGGCAGCGCGTTGCTCTGAAAATGAAATACCCATAAAGAATCTTTTAGCATAACGAGAGTTATTTTTGTATAATATTGATACAATTTTTCAGTATTTGTTCGGGAAATCATCAGTTGTTAAATAAAATTCCTTTAAAGAAAAAAGTTTTTTTTACAAAGTTTTATCCTATTGATTTTTACAAAAAAGTTATCAAAACTTTATGCAGACAGTATTTCATATAATAATAACATTTTACGAAATGTAATTCTTGTATGAATCTCAGTAAAACCTCTAAGAGAGTAAAGAAATTTTGTAGTACTCTATATATAGTGAAAGACAAAAAGAATCTGATTTAAAGATACTTAAAATTTTTCCAAAATTATTGAAAACTCTTCGAGTTCCGCTCAAATATTTGCATTGCATACTAGCTGCTTTCTTAGTATGCATTTTTTCATTAAAGTCTGCTCAATCGAAGTAATAAGGTTAAAGATGAAAAGTCCCTATTTTGTTTACACAGTACTAACAGCAGTCTCTTGTGTCTCAGTAGCCATTTCAACAAGCGCTAGTGCAGCTACTCTGACTGCAGTGGATACAGAATTGTCTTTACTTGTAGATGTATCAGGTAGTATTGACGATCGCGAATTTGACCTGCAAAAAAAAGGTTATGCAAATACTTTTTTAAATCCCAATCTTTTCAACGATTTTATATCTAAAGGTCCTTTGGGTAAGATAGCAGTCAATGTTATTTATTGGTCTAATGCACTACAGCAACAAGAAGTTGTCGGATGGACTCTGATTGATAGCGTAGCAGCTTCACAACAATTTGCTAACGCTATTAATGCGACGACACGTGAATTTTTTGGCGTAACCGCTCCAGGTTCGGCGATCGCTTTTGCAACTCCAAAATTCTTTAATAATGATTTTGAGGGAACGAGGCAAGTTATAGATGTATCTGGTGATGGAGAAGAAAACGATGGAACAGATACAGAAACTGCGCGAAATATGGCTCTCGCTCGAGGCATTGATGCTATCAACGGTATCATTGTTAGTAGCGATCCTGTGGTGAAAAACTTTTACCTAAAAGAAATTCTTGGCGGTGTTAATGGTGATGGCAGTCCTGCTTTCTTAGTCGAAGCAGCAACATTTGACGAATTCAACAGTGCGATCGATAAGAAAATTAAAGCAGAAATTAAAGTCAATTCTATTCCTGTTGGAGCTATTCCTGTTGAAGAAGCTCCCATTCCCATCAAAGAAGTTCCTATTCCTGTTAAAGCTGCTCCTGCTTCCGTCCCCGAACCTTCTTCTGTGCTAAGCGTGCTAGCATTAAGCTCTGTTAGTGTCAGTTCGATGCTGAAACGGAAACAGAAATATAATTTGTAAAAAGTTCTAAGTATTGTAGGTAGGGAAGACAGCCCACCATTTGCTGTTGTAGGGCATAGCCCCACCTACTACGTAATATTTCAAAAATCAAATACGATCGCTATCTTTCAAGCCCGCTTTTGAAAAAACAGCCAGAAGCTGGCAGGAAAATTGGCTGTCAACGTCTAGCTCGAGCGAAATAATAAGGTTAATCACAAGATATAACATAGTTGTTTTAGTATGTCAAGGAAAGACCTACTATTAACCCATCTTTGATAACACAGCCAAATTTTTAAGGATAAATTTAAGCAGCAGAGAGGGACTCGTTCAGTGCTAATCTTGAAGATGACATTGGAATATCTTATGTCTTTCTTGACCTTATCTGGAATATAGCTTCAATTAATTAGGCTCAGCATGGTCACCACTGCAGAAAAAACAAACATTGGTTACATTACCCAGGTCATTGGTCCGGTTGTAGATGTTAAATTCCCTGGCGGTAAAATGCCACCCATCTACAACGCTTTGACCATTACAGGCAAAAACGAAGCCGGACAAGACATCTCTGTTACTTGCGAAGTGCAGCAGCTGCTAGGTGACAATCAAGTCCGGACTGTTGCCATGAGTTCCACAGATGGCTTAGTCCGTGGAATGGACGTTGTTGATACTGGTGCTCCTATCAGCGTACCAGTAGGTAAAGCCACGCTGGGTCGAATTTTCAACGTTCTTGGGGAACCTGTAGACAACAAAGGTCCCGTAAATACTGAAGAAAAATTACCCATCCATCGCTCTGCACCCAAACTCACTGACTTAGAAACCAAGCCTTCTGTGTTTGAGACAGGCATCAAAGTTGTTGACCTGCTAACTCCCTATCGTCGCGGTGGTAAAATTGGTCTGTTTGGCGGTGCCGGCGTAGGCAAGACCGTCATCATGATGGAATTAATTAACAACATCGCTACAGAACACGGTGGAGTGTCTGTATTCGGTGGAGTGGGCGAACGCACCCGCGAGGGCAATGACCTATACAATGAAATGATTGAATCTGGAGTTATCAATAAAGATAACCCTAGTGAATCAAAAATTGCCTTGGTATACGGTCAGATGAACGAACCACCCGGAGCAAGAATGCGGGTTGGTCTGTCAGCACTCACAATGGCAGAGTACTTCCGTGATGTAAACAAGCAGGACGTACTGCTGTTTATTGACAACATCTTCCGGTTCGTGCAAGCAGGTTCGGAAGTATCAGCTCTGTTGGGACGTATGCCTTCTGCGGTAGGATATCAGCCTACATTGGGTACTGACGTAGGTGACTTGCAAGAGCGGATTACCTCTACCACTGAAGGATCGATCACCTCAATTCAAGCGGTATACGTACCTGCGGACGACTTAACAGACCCCGCACCTGCTACCACCTTTGCTCACTTGGATGGAACAACAGTACTGTCTCGGGGTTTGGCAGCTAAGGGAATTTATCCGGCGGTAGACCCACTAGGTTCTACTTCCACCATGTTGCAACCCAACATTGTTGGTGACGAACACTACAACACCGCTCGTGCAGTACAATCTACTCTCCAGCGTTATAAGGAACTTCAAGACATCATCGCCATTCTTGGTTTGGATGAATTGTCTGAAGATGACCGTCTCACCGTAGCACGTGCGCGGAAAGTAGAACGTTTCTTGTCTCAGCCCTTCTTTGTAGCAGAAGTCTTCACAGGTTCTCCCGGTAAGTACGTGAAGCTCGAAGAAACCATCAAAGGTTTCCAGAGAATTCTCGCCGGCGAGTTGGATGAATTACCAGAACAAGCGTTCTACATGGTTGGCAACATCGAAGAAGCCGTCGCAAAAGCTGAAAAGCTAAAAGGCTAGTCCTTTGTCATGAGTCCTTAGTCCTTAGTCGTTTGATTAAAGACCAAGGACTTTTGACAAATGACAGATGACACATGACAAAGGACACATGACACATGACATTAACTGTTCGTGTAATTTCCCCAGATAAAACAGTGTGGGATGCGGCGGCTGAAGAAGTCGTTTTGCCAAGTACCACTGGTCAACTCGGTATTCTTAGCGGACACGCACCACTTCTAACCGCCTTGGATACGGGTGTCATGAGAGTACGTCCGGATCGCAATCAAGGCTGGGTAGCTATTGCCCTTTTGGGTGGTTTTGCTGAAGTCGAGCAAGATGAAGTGACAATTCTGGTTAACGCAGCCGAACGTGGAGACTCTATTAATTTAGAGGAAGCTCGGAGTGCTTTTAGCGAAGCAGAAACTCGTTTGAATCAGGTACAGCAAGGCGATCGGCAAGCACAAATCCAAGCAACACAAGCTTATAAACGCGCCCGTGCTCGTTTTCAGGCTGCTGGTGGATTAATTTAATTAATTTAAAAGCAATCTTGCTTTTGTGGGACGGGTGTCTCGCCCGTTCCTTAAAACAAGTAAGCAATCCCTCTGATTAAACGGGCGGGCAAGGATGCCCACCCCACTAGAAGCAGTGCCTATACTTACAAGACACAGCAAAAAACTACCCATGCAATGTACTTAGTCAAACATCTTTTGAGGTCATGCACGGGCAATTTTCATATGGAAATCAGGCGCTACCTGTAAAAGTAACTTCAGGAAATTTCGCCTGCGCTTCAGCCATTGGACGGTTTCTACCTTCTTCCTGCCAATAGTTAATAACTTCTGTGGCTTTATTTAGTAGTTCTACTCGATCCAGTTCAGTAATCCAGTGTTTGGACTCTAGTTCCTTCTTGAGTTCTTCCCAGGCATCATTTCTTGGCCAGAAAAAGTACTTAGTCAAAGGGCTGGTGCCTTTGCCTACAACTTGATCGACTGCCAATGCGACGTTATCGTCTAACCACAGTATTTTCAAAAGAAATTTGGACAATAGCACCTCCGGTAAGTCTCCCGGCTATTTACTAACTTTGCGATCGCTTATTCTAACTCAATATCTACCTGCATACCAAATAATAATTAATGAGGAGAGTCACTGATGACTAGTCATTGGTCACTGATTAAGTAGCCTCTTCTGAGGTAAGATGTTAGATTGAGTGTTAGGGCATGCTAACTTTACGCGAGCCTCCTTCAAGGTGAATCGCTTGTAAAGTCAATCGATTTGCTGATGAAATGTGTGGGTTTTAGCCCACACACAATAGAACGGAAACAAAGCATAGAGGCAAAGCCACTACTTCTTTAATTGGGTGAAAGTGGGCTTGACTTATGCACTTTTTCTGCACACCCAATTATGCGACAAGATGGTACATTTGGAGCAAGAATTTATTTGTTAAATTTTGTATCTAAAATTGTCGTTGGAGCTAGAAGATGTTTTCACTTCTCCTAGCTCTTCTTTTATGGGCTTTTGGTGGACAATGCCCACCCTACCTATGTTTCAAAAATTAAATATAGGACTTACGCACTGTACAAATTGACCTTTATATGCTATAGCGAATAATAGTCGTTTTAGATTTGTAGGGGCGCAATGCCTTGCGCCCCTACGGTAATCTGACAATATTGCGCCCCTACGGTAATCTGACAATATTGCGCCCCTACGGTAATCTGACAATATTGCGCCCCTACGGTAATCTATCAATTCGTAAACCTAAAATAAGAGTTTTATATTTGCAATTTTTATAAATATCAATACGAGTTATAAATTTTTAATATTACTGACTGGTGTTGTCTCTTAACACTTTACTTCACTCTTCAGTTGATACATGCCTTCAGATTTTCTTATAAGTTCGAGAAATGATGTTCCACGGCTAACAGCTAGTCGTGAAATTTCATACAAATTTTTCCTACAAGCAAGACTTAATATCTTATCATTATAGAGATAACTCGATAAATAATATTTAGATACGTAAGACTTTACTTGTTGATTGTAAGCTCCATAGGGATAAGCAAAATGAGATGCTACTTTTTTCTGTGGGTCTAAATCTTTTGTACATTCTCGTAGTTTAGTTTGAGCTTGCACTAATTCATATACGATCGCCTGAGAACTAAGTTTAGTTAAATTTTTATGATTCATTCCATGAGATTGAATATCGTAAAAACCGTGATTTAAGCCCTCTCTCAATTCCTGACATCCTAAATGAGTTAAGGATTTGCTCTTTCGCTTAGGAAAAGTACCTGGATTAATAAATAAGACGATTTTAATTTTTTTGTTATATTTTTTCTCTAGCTTATAAAGAATAGGTAGTAAATTAGTATGTATTGTTCTATGTCCATCATCTATCGATAGCATAATTGGGGTTTTCTTCAAATATTCTTTAGGAATTTTTTTTACTTTTTTTAAGAAAAAGTCATATAAATCTTGAGTTGTTAAAAACCAGTAATCGTTACGAACTAAATCTTCTAAAAGTTCTTCTAGGTCTTGTTGTGGATAATGCAGTGACTCTTCAGGTGAAAAAATCACGGGAGCTTTGGCATCCAAAATACCATGAAAACCCAAAATAGGAATTTCACGGTCATTTGCTTTAAAGCTAAACTGAGAAAGAAAAATAATGGCTAATAGAGCCAAGCTCAAAGTTATATTTTGATTTTTTAGGAAATACACTGCAATTAATCTTAAAAATACTAAAGCAAACTTAACAATACTGAAAAGAGAGCAAGCCCTATCGGTCTTGCCAATTTTTACTAGGGGCTTCCAAGAAATAAATTATAGCGGTTTTCACTTGAATGAAGTACAGATTTATCCGCGTTTATCTGCTACAGGCTGCGGTTCCATAAATTTTTTATCTATTGTACCCAATTGAAAACCGCTATATCCATCATGTGGAATGTCCATCTTGTGGGATGGGCGTCCTCGCCCGTCCTGTGCTAGTGGCGGGCGAGGACGCCCGCACCACAAGAAATTTTAGGAGATCTTTTTATGCACCACAAGAAATTTTAGGAGATCTTTTTGCTTTTAAATAATGTTGTTCAACCAGCTCGAAATTATATTTTCTAGCTTTATAAATCAACAACTCCCAGCCTTGTTCCATGCGATCGAGATTTGAAGAAAGACCGCTTTCTCAAGTTCGATATCCCATCAACACTTTGTTAACTCCTTCTATTTGCCAGCTATTACTACAGCTAACTCGTAGAAGAAAATCTAAATCTTCTGCATAACTCATATTGCGATCGAAGGGAGTTATTTTTTCAAAAACTTCACGACGTACTACAAGATTAGAGACTGTAATAGTTGGGTTTTCGTAGAAGAAATACTGAGGTTGAAGTTGCTGCAAAGGAGCCTTGGATATTTGTCCCGTGCGTTTACCGTCAGGAGTGAGAAACTCGACTTTGGCAAAACTAATACCTAAATTAATGTTTTTATTAAAATGAGCGATATGGCTAGCCAGTTTATCGGGATACCATATGTCATCTGCATCTAAGAAAGCAATGAGTTTTGAGTTAGTCAGATAAATTCCTTGGTTCCTGGCTGTAGAAACTCCTTGATTTGTTTGTGAAACCTCAGTATTGCCAAAAATGATTTTGTTTATATTCGCTATACTCGCCGGACGCTTTAAAAGTACTTTAGCTCTATTGATGAGGGATACTTCAGCAGATTTTAACTCTGCTTTTTGAGTCACCACTGTTGGATGACTATACGAAAACTTAGCGCTCAAAGTCATCAACTGACTTTTTGCTTCGTTGTAACTCTGTAAATATTTTTGAAAGAGTGTATCTCCTTCTTGTTCGCCTTTTATGCCTGCAAAGACTTCTTGTATATTATAACGATAATATTTTTTATAACTCTTTTGAGTGCTGTAGTGTTGTAGGGTGGGCAATGCCCACCAAGTGTTTCATGTGGTGGGCATTGCCCACCCTACTAGGACGGGTGGGGACGCCCGTACCACAAGATTTAATAAATTGATTTATTGGAAATTCCTTAATCTGGCAACCTCAATTGAGGACGATCGCTAAAATGTGGCAATTGAACGGGATTTTGTGCTAACTGTTCCAAAATTAGTTCCAAGGCTTTATCTAACTGAGAGTCTTTACCTATTACCCAATCTTGGGGAGCTATTTCTACTTCAATATCCGGAGCGGTACCATAATTCTCTACTTTCCAACCGACATCCATAAACCAAGAAGAATTTTCTGGTTGCGTTAAAACACTACCATCAACTAAAAAATGACGCGCTCGCAAACCAATGACACCACCCCAAGTCCGCTTACCAACTAAAATTCCTAACTTCATTAATTTGAAACTGTGACTGAAAATATCTCCATCTGATGCAGAGTACTCATTTGCGATCGCGAAGCGCAAGCTGTACCCAGCTTATCGCCACAATCGGTCCTGCAACAGAATCATAAGGGTATGGTTGCGGCTGATTCCAACGAGGAATTCTATAAGCAATCCGCTTGCGCGATAATTTCTCTAACAGGAGTTGCGATACATGCCCTCCTGAGTTGTATCGCACGTCAACAATAAGCCCTTCATACTGTGCTTCCATAGAATAATAGCGGTGAAACTCAGCATAACCCCTCGGTCCCATATCTGGTACGTGGACATAACCAACCCGATGCTCTGTTTGTTCGTGAACTATTTGACGATTGCGTTCAACCCACTCCCGATAGCGAGCTTTACTCTCATCTTTTAGAGCTTTGACAGTCACAGTGCGATACTCTTCGGGAGAAGAACCAGCAAAAGTCAGAGAAACCTCACATTCGGCTTGGTGAACTAACATTTCTTGCAAAGAGCGATCGCGACTCACTCGTTGTCCATTCACAGCCAAGAGTAAGTCACCAACTCGAACGTTAGTACCGAGACGATTCAAGGGAGAATCTGCCTTTTCATCCCAAGAATCACCACGAACAATATTTCAGTCCAGGGAAAGGAGATTATACCAAAGAACGTCATCAATGGCTAGAGCAAAAAACTTTGGCAGATGTTTTTGTAGACATGAAACAATTGCAGGAAGACGATACCAATCAATATGACGAAATTATTGAGTAGCAACATACAGTGATAACGTGACTGACTCAACGTGCGCCAAAAATTTCTGAAAGCGCTGAGACAATATCAAGATAAAAGTTGCCTTGTACCGCCCGGAACAACTCAAATTTAGAATCAGGCGCACCAAAAAATGGTCTGAGAAACCATCCTAACTGCATTCCTACAAATGCATACAGAAACAACCACGATCGCAATATGGTTGTCCGCGTTTTTTTACCCACCTCATCTTGTTGAGAAAGTAATTGCATCCCTTCATAAAGGAATTTGACTCCAAAAGAACCCGTAATCCAGAAAATTAATACATTTAAAAGTTTAAAAAATTGATAGGAATCAGGGGCTGTGATTAAAAAGAAGAGCGTTACTGGCGCAAAACTAAACAAAAGAACGCTAATGACTGATACAGCAGTTAGCAGGACAACAAAATGCTGTATAAAGCTGCTACGGGAACCAAATAGTACATTAAAAAAGAATAAAGTCGGAAAACAAATAATGAGAGTCAGTAAATAAAATGCAGGTAATTTGATTCCTCCAGAAATTGCCTGTGCCAAACTATGGGATGCACCGATAATTGTACCGTAGATAGCAAAAAAGATGGAACTTGAAACCAGCAGAGAACTAATTTTGTTTTGCAGTCTGACTTCTTGTCGAATTTCTTCTAGAAAAGCTTGGCGATCGCGTAGTAAGCTCAGAAGAACGGAGAAGTGTTGTACGCCTTGAAATTGTTTTTGAATCATAACGTAAAGTCTTTTAGATTTTGATTATTTAACCGCAGCCTGTAGCAGACGGACGCGGATAATTATTGAAAAATCATCTGCGTGTATCTGCTACAGGCTGCGGTTCCTTTAACGAAACCCCAACAAATAACCTATGGACTGTAGAACGCTTAAGTAAAAATTGCCTTCTCTCTCTCTAAATAATTGAAAAGTAGAATCAGGCGTACCAAAGAAAGGTCTGAGAGTCCATCCTAACTGACTACCAACAAAAGCATAAAGAAATAACCAAGAACGTACAATTTTTTTACGGGTAGTGCTCCCTTCACCATCTTGTTCTAAAACTATGCTTGTTGCTTGATATAAAGAAGAAATACCAATAAATCCTGTCAAAGCAAAGATAATGACATTTAACAAAATGAGAAATTGGTAATTATTAGTTGTGATTAAAAAGAACAATGTAATGGGAGCAAAACTGAATAACAGTACGCTTGTTACAGAAACGGCTGTGAGTACTAAGGCAAAATGCTGACCAAAAGTGCGTTTTGAACCAAAAATGATATTAGAAAAGAAAAGTGTAGGCAAACAAATCAATAGCGTAATTAAATAGAGGGCTGGTAGTTTAATAGCGGAGGATAAAGCCTGCATCCAACTATGATAAGCACCAATGATGCCACCATATATAGCAAGGAATAGAGAACTACAAACGAGTAAGGATATAATTTTATTTGGCAATCTCACCCCCTGGCGAATATCCTCTAGAAATGTTTGTCGTTCTCGTAGCAAGCCAATCAGTACTTCAAAATATTTAATTCCTTGCATATTGTTAGTTGTTGGTTATTCAAAAAAATCACTGCCAGAACCGTACTTCCAACCCTCAGCTAAACGATGCCAATAGTATTTGGAAACATTGGGCAAAGATTTCATCCACGGTTGTAACATTTCACTGAGAAAAAATAAAACAGCATAAACCCCTAAATTTCCGTAATGCACCATCCAATTGAGTAAGGTTCCCAATCCAACTTGTGGAATTACCTTGGCGACTAATCCAGGATGTGTCAACCCAGTTTTGATAAGGGTTTGAGTCAGTGCTGGAAACTGCACTACGTCTTGCAAAAATGGTTTGAGGACTGGTTCGCCTAACTGTTCCATTTGTTGAAAGACTGCAGACAGCAGTTGGTTGATTTGATTGGGGTCAATTTTTTGGTTCGCGCCCACACTCATGGCTCTTTGGAAAAGCCAAGTTACAGCTAAACTGGGCTGGTATGGTTGCAGAAGTGAGAGTGCATTGACCGATAATTGGTCGGTTTGCAGTGCTTCATAAATGCCAAGTGTCAGACGATGGAGGTGTCGTACCATGGCACCAAAACCCCCAAAACTTAAGGGAGACTGGTTTCCACTGCTATCTCCAAGTGGTAGTATGCGGTTCCACGGTGTCTTTAAAGGGCTTTGACGGTAGGAAGGGAAAAAGCCAAACAGTGCTCGTTGAAATGTCAGCTGGTTTAACTCTACGCCTTGATACTCTGGCATTAAGCGCAGATAATCTTCAAACAGCGCTTCCAAACCCATGCATTGTGGATGTGCATCCATATAAGTAAACAGGTAGGTGGTTCTGCCATCCTTTGCTGGGAAGGCTTCCCAAAAATACTGGCATCGGTCGTGCAAGGGTGTGAAAGATAACAACAAGTCCCCCGTGTGATTTTCCGGAAATCCTCGAGCACAACTTCCCACTACCAAACACAGTGCATCTGGTTTTTTTCCTCCGCGTGCTTGTTGCACAATGGGGGAAAGATTTCCCATAGCATCAATGAGTAACCGGGTTGTGAATTGGTTGTTAACTCTGATTCCGTCAGGATGAATGACAGCTTCTGTGAATGGATTGTTCTCAAATAATTGTCCGCCAGAGGCAAGAAATCTTTGTTTTAAGGTTTCTAATAGGTAAACTGGATCTACACCAATATTTAGGACATCCCGCACCCAAACTTCTGTACCGTTATGGAAGCTGACTCTAGCAGGATTGTATTCTGTTGCGATCGCTTTCTCTAATTCTTCTGGTGTAAGTAAATTTAATTCTAAAAAAACTTGTAATTCTTTACGGGAAATGTTCCATTCTTGCTCTCTACCCCGCAACATTCCCCGTTCTATGAGCGCGACTCGCACTCCCTTTACAGCTAAAGCACAACCAATTAAAATACCTAAAGTTCCACCGCAAATCACAACATCCCAATCTGTAGCACCTAAAGGCTGAGTAGTTTCTTTAACAACCATTGGTACTGGTATATTACCTTCTCTGATGGATGCTAGAATGCGATCGCTTTGACGTAGCCCTGTTAAGACATTACCAGGTAGTTGCGAGAGAATCTCTTCTGTTAGCGACATATAACCCAATTCCATCACCGTAAATTCCTTCTATCAGGAATCCTAAATCATTTATGACAATTCTTCAGTAGGTAGGGCTATGCCACACATAAGACTTTTATGTGGTATAGCCCTACCTACTTGTGTTTTATAAATCAAATAAGAATCCGATAGTGTTTGGGAGATACTGAAGTTTAGTGAAAGAATGGGCTTCTCGAACTACAAATCTGGGTTCTGCCTCCCTTCATGTCATATTGGGATAGTTGCCTAATACTTGTTGTACTGTCCAGCCATGAGCAAACAAGCCCAGTATGAATTCGACAGATAATCGAGTCCCTTTTACTGTTGGTTTGCCTAATAATACTTTCGGTTTGGAATGGATGTATTGCCGCCAGTCCATAATTAAGAATTTTTTGATGGTAAGGTTTAAATATTTATGATTTTAACTGTTGGATGAGGACATTACTCTCCCAACCATCAATGGTTTAAAATGATTGAGCAGTAGGTAGATCTTTTGGCAAGTTATCGGAGATAGGTATTAGAGGTTGTTTGAAAAGTGCTTGGCTGTGATTTTAGGCACTTATCGATCCCCCCTAGCCCCCCTTAAAAAGGGGGGAAATACTCTGAAAGTCTCCCTTTTTAAGGGGGATTTAGGGGGAGCTTGAATGTTTTGCTACTGATGAAAGGACTTTTCAAACATCCTCTTAGATCGATCGCCACACGTTTATCAAAAACTTCTACAATATGATTTAGCATAGCGATCGCATCTCCTTCGTAGTCAGCATCTTCAAGTTGGCAAATAACTGATGTATCTACGCCAGCAAGTTGAGCAAATTCATCTTGAGAAAGTCCTTTCTCCTCTCTAAGGAAATTGATTTTTCGAGCCACTTCATCATTAATTCTTGCTTGTTGGAGTGCCGCAATACGATCGGGTTTTCCTTGGTAATAACGCTGATGTATAATTGTGAGGGCGTTACTGGTTATTTTGTTTTCTCTCATTGCTCTTGTTCCTTAAAAAGGGGGACTTGTAAGAGTATTTCCCCCCTTTTTAAGGGGGGCTAGGGGCGATCGCGATCCCAACAATAGACTTTACAAACATCCTCTCAATTCTCACACGGCAATTATCTTGAGCTTTTTCTGGCAGATTATCTAGCCATTCTAGCACTGGGACACTTCCATCCTCCTCTTTGTAGAAGATTACTAATGTTGTTGGCACATCCTTATCCTAATATGTTCGCATTTTTGCGAATATACTGCAAAGTGTTTCTTATTGCAATTTTCAATCCAAAATGGTATTAGCAAAATTTAATGCTCAGTGAAGCAAATGCATGATGTAACTATACGAGCGGCATTTTCAGTACTCCCACCGATCGCACTGTCAGTACATAAATTTGTTATTTACTAAAAATTCATCATAGCTTTAAAAATATAAAGATATGGTAAAGAAAGTTCAGCAAATAGCTTTTCAATAAAAAAAAGTAATTATGGTAGTTAAGGATTATTTGCCCTAAACCACAAAAGTCGGTATCAAAGCAAATCGAAACAAGTGTTGATTTGTGATTTTTTTTATGAAAATAGCATTCATTGTAGGTGAGTTTCCTGTATTATCAGAAACTTTTATCCTGAATCAAATTACAGGATTAATTTCGCGAGGACATGAGGTACATATTTATGGTTCTCGTCCAGAGGATATGTCTAAAATGCATCCCGATGTGGAAAGATATCAGCTTCTGAAACGGACTTACTATGTACCTTCAATTTTAACAAATTACTTAGGTCGAGTACTGAAAGGGCTGGGATTAATAGTAACAAATTTACACAAAAGTCCATTGGTTGTGTTGCGATCGCTCAACTTTTTCAAATATGGGAAATACGCAATTTCTTTGCGACTATTATACTCCGTCATACCGCTGCTTCAATCCGAGCAATACGATATTATTCACGGTCAATTTGGAATGCACGGTATCGAAGGTCAAATATTCCGCGATCTTGGTGCGATCAAAGGCAAATTAGTTACTTCATTTCGAGGTTACGATATTAGCTACTATGTTCAAGAGCATGGTGAAGATATTTATAATGAACTTTTTGTAAAAGGAGACTTTTTTCTTGCTAACTGTGAGTTTTTCCGACAAAAAGCCATCAAACTGGGCTGCGATCGTAACAAAATTGTAGTTCTTCGTTCGGGAATAGACTGTAGCAGATTTCAGTTTAAAGCACGGGTTCCCAATCCAAATGACAAAATTCGGATTGTTACGGTTGGGCGTCTTGTGGAGAAGAAAGGAATAGAGTATGGGATTCGCGCTATTGCCAAAGTGGCAAATGTTCATCCAAATATTGAATACAATGTCATAGGTGATGGCTACTTAAAAGAAGAGTTCTATCTATTGATAGAAGAATTGAGAATAACAGATAAAGTCAAACTTTTAGGCTGGAAAAATCAGCAAGAAATTATTGACATTCTAGACAATTCTCATTTATTTATAGCTCCAAGTGTAACCGCTCAAAATGGTAATCAAGACGCTCCAGTTAACACTTTAAAAGAAGCAATGGCAATGGGATTACCAGTCATAGGAACTTTACATGGTGGTATTCCCGAACTCATACAAGATAATGTGTCTGGGTTTCTTGCTCCAGAAAGAGATGCGGATGCTATAGCTGAAAAGTTAATTTATTTAATCGAAAATCCCAATATTTGGGAACAAATGGGTCGAGTCGGTCGTGCTTACGTAGAGCAAAACTACGATATGAATCAGTTGAACGATAAGCTAGTTAATATTTATCAACTAGTATGCGATCGCACTAATTCTGATAAACTACCAGAGCCTCGACTTCTTCAAGAAGTCGTGTAAGCCAACCTACTCACCAAAAATTATGACATAGACCACTAGTAGAGATGTCTCCCTTTTTCAAATCAGCGTATTGCGGAAAAACCCCACGCTTAATCGTGAAAAGGTCTCTTTCCCAGTCCCCAATCGCCAATCCCCATTTTCTAATTAGGAGAAATTACTGCTGCTCGTAGCAAATCGTAAATACACTATCCTTAGTTACACTGTAAGTGGTATGACTGAGATAATGGTGCTTTCAGTTTAGTTGTTGATTTTACACGCATACGGTTGACATTAGCAGAGGACTTGGATATGAACTCATCAGAAGTAACAAACCCGCAAGTAACGATTGTCGTCGTTCCACGGGAACGCTTCAGTTACACCCGTGAGTCTCTTGAAAGCATCTACACGTGTACGGAGTATCCTTTTCAGTTAATTTACGTAGACGGTGGTTCGCCATCTCATATCAAAAAGTATTTAGTAGAACAAGCCATCCAAAATCAATTCCAACTCATCCGTACCGAATATTACCTTTCTCCAAACCATGCGAGAAATCTTGGTTTGCGTCAGGTTAACAGCAAATATGTTGTTTTTATTGATAACGATGTTGTAGTTACCCCTGGTTGGCTAAAAACTTTGGTATCTTGTGCGGAAGAAACAGACGCAACTGTAGTTAGCCCTCTGATTTGTCAGGGAAGCCCTTTACATGAAGAAGTGCATTGTGCGGGTGGCGAATCTGGAGTTGCGATCGAAACCAGAGGCGAGACAACAAGACGGCGGATAATTGAAAAAATTTACAAGCAAGGTCGTCAAGTTTCAGAAATCCGTCCGCAACTGCAACGCCAAAAAACTGGGCTAGCAGAATTCCACTGCATGATGGTACGCACGGAGATATTTCAGAAAATCGGTCTTTTGGATGAAGCCTTGCTGAATACCAAAGAACACGTCGATTTGTGTATGCAAGTGGCTGAAGTTGGTGGTACAGTTTACCTAGAACCTGATTCCCTTGTGACTTACGTACCGGGACCTCCATTAGATTGGACAGATTTGCATTATTATATGTTGCGTTGGAGCAATGAGTGGGAACTTGCAAGCTTAAAACGCCTGCGCGACAAGTGGAACCTGACCGAAGATGAGTACTTTAAAAATAAGTACAAGCGGTTGGGATGGCGTCGCGATATGACAATTATCAGTTCCCTTGCTCGTAAAGCACCCTTTGGTAGATTTGGGTCGCGGGTAGTTGGGAAAATACTATCCGAAATGGATAAAGTTCTCAACAGATATCTCACTACCCGCTATGCCAAAAGATACTTGCAAGGTAAGCAAAACCCTGTATCATCAAAAATGATGAATTCGAGCCTAGCCTCAACACAAGGATAACTTCCTGAAGGGTTCCCTCTCAAAAAAAGTGTATGGTGAAAGATACTCATCATACGCATACATGAAATATGCAGTAAGGTGAAGGACTTTGAAACAGAAAGAGCGCCTAAAGTCGCAATTATCTGAGGTAATTTATACACCTGATAGTCAATTGCGGCGTCCCATTGACCTGTTCAAACAAATGTGGCGGGACTTGTTAGCTTCTCGCGAACTTGCATGGCGATTGATGGTACGAGATATCAAGGCTCAATACCGTCAATCATTCTTAGGTATAGTTTGGGCATTTTTACCGCCAATTGTCATGGCTGTTGGCTTTACTCTTGCAAATGATGCCAATGTCATTAATGTTGGAAAAACAGACATACCCTATCCAGCTTATGTTATGTTTAGCACTGCACTATGGCAAACATTTGTAGAAGCTTTAAATGGTCCCGTACAAGCCGTGACAGTAGCAAAACCAATGTTAGCCAGAGTGAATTTTCCGCGAGAATCTCTCGTTTTGGCAAAAGTCGGTGAAGTGTTTTTTAACTTTACCATTAAGTTAATTTTAATAGCGGGATTGTTCGTCTGGTTTCGTATTTCTATTACTTGGACAGCCATTTTAGTCCCAGTTGCTTTGATTCATTTGGTTGTTCTGGGGACATTCATTGGTGTTTTGTTAGCTCCATTAGGAATTTTGTACCAAGATGTTTCTAAAGGGTTAACTCTCTTTACAGGATTTTGGCTGTTTTTGACTCCTGTGGTTTATCCAGTTCCTAGTGAAGGAACATTTGGGTTATTAGTCAAGTTAAATGCTGTCACGCCTTTACTAGTGACAACGCGAGAATTAGCAACAACAGGAGTTATCTCCAATCCATTAGGATTTTGGATTGTGAGCGTGCTTTCCTTTGTCGGATTGTTACTCACCTGGGTGATTTTCCGACTTGCAATGCCTTTTGTTGTTGAGCGAGTGAGTTCTTAGCAATGACTAATTTAATAGAAAAACAAATTACAACTTATCCTGAAGAGACTGAAGTTGTTATATCAGCCCAAAATGTTTCTAAAAAGTTTTGTAGAAACTTAAAAAGCTCTTTGTTCTACGGGCTTCAAGATATTGCGCTCGAATTAACAGGAGGTAATAGAAAAAGCGATATCTTAAGAGCAAAAGAGTTTTGGGCGCTTCATAATGTTAGCTTTAAGCTAAAGCGAGGTGAAGCTTTAGGTTTGGTAGGCTCGAATGGATCTGGAAAAAGTACGCTTCTACGCATTATTAGTGGTTTGATTAAGCCAGATACAGGTACTATCAAAGTCAGGGGTAGAATCGCACCTCTCATTGCTCTTGGTGCGGGTTTTAATCCTATCCTCACGGGACGAGAAAACATCTATGCCAATATGTCCATATTGGGTTTATCTACTACGGAAATTGAAGAGAAATTTCAGGAAGTCGTTGATTTTGCTGGAATTGCAGATGCAATTGATGCACCCGTACAGACTTATAGTTCTGGAATGGCAGCACGATTGGGATTTGCGTGTGCAGTTCACATTGAACCGGATATTTTGCTAATTGATGAAGTACTAGCCGTAGGAGACATTTCTTTTAGAATGAAATGTTATCAAAGACTAGCAAAACTCAGAGAACAAGGTACAGCTTTTATCTTAGTCTCTCATAATCCTCATGTTGTCTTAAATGTTTGCGAATCTTCGATTTATTTAAAAAAAGGCAATTTGATAACTGCTGGTGACACAACCTCAGTGATTCGTAAATATGAAGAAGACCTTGGTTTGGGAGATACAGAAGCCCCTTCAGGAGTTATGTATTTACCTGAAAAACCAAAGACTCAAAGTCTTGGTATTGATGTTGTTTCTTTATGTTTTAAGGATGAGCAAGGCAACATCCTTGATACTCTTATATCTGGCGAATCTGCATATTTGTGTATCGAATGTTCGGCACATCTAAAAGTAGAAAATATCAATATAGGTATATTAATTACAGCTTTATCCGGACAGAACGAACGAATTTTGTATATTACTTCATCAAGCGATAACGAATTCCTTGAAATTCACCCAGGAAAAGCTGAAATACAGATGCAAATGCCCTACTGTTGCTTATTACCTGGGTTATATAGTGCCAAAATTTATGTAAAAGAAGGCATACGCTCTTTCGACATAGTAGAATCTTTTAGATTTGTGGTAAGAGCAAATAAAATCATTAGTCAATCTTTGTTTTATCAACCAAGGTCTTGGAAAGTTATTAATAAATGAGACTGGGTTTGAGAAGAAATACAAAACTAAGTATTGACTGTGTTTTTAATGTTTACTCTGTTCTTTTGAAAATCAGGAAATGAATATATGTCACCTCTCGTTTCAGTTATTATTCCGTGCTTTAATACAGAAAGATGGATAGCAGAAGCTATTGATAGCTGCTTGCAACAAACATATAAAAATCTTGAAATTATTGTTGTTGATGATGGCTCGACTGATAAGTCTTTAGAAATTATCAAAAGCTATGGAAAAAAAGTGATTTGGCAAAGTGTAAACCATAGAGGAGGTAACTACGCGAGAAATACAGGTTTAGCTTTATCCAAAGGCAAGTATATTCAGTATTTAGATGCAGATGATTACATCTTGCCGAATAAAATAGAAAGGCAAGTCTCTTTCCTTGAAGAAACAGGAGCCGATGTTGCTTACTGTGATTGGAGATTTCGGCATCATTTACCTGATGGCAGCAATTTTTTAGGTGATATAGAACGTCCTGGAACGCAAGCAGATATCATTGAATCTTTACTCGCGGATTGGTGGACTGCTGTTGCTTCTTTACTTTATAGAAGAACTGCTGTTGAGAGAAGCGGTGGTTGGGATGAAAATTTAAAAGCCGCACAGGATAGAGATTTCTTCTTATCAGTCGTTCTTCAAGGTGCTAAAGTTGTCTATCAACCTGGTTGTCATGCTGTCTACAGACGATATGGAAATGTTACAGTCTCTACTCGCTCTAAACCTCTTTGGATAGACAGTCATCGTTCAGTCTTGATTAAGGCAGAACAAAAATTGAAGCAGAGCGATCGCCTGTCTATGAAGTATCGTTATGCATTAGCTCAATGTTACTTTGACTTGTCCAGGGAAGCATTACAAATTGATGACTATACAAAATACTTGCAGTTGTTAAAAGAAGCTTTAATTGTCTTTCCTGAGTTCAAGCGAGGGAATGGCAGACAATTTTACAATTTCATTCAATCCATTTGTGGTTTCCGCCTAACTGAAAGTATTGTTTGTCGTCTTTTAATAACCAAAAAGGTTGTTGATTCAGTCTTCCTACAGATACAAACAATACACGACCATTGGTTAGCCTCTCAGCCTACTAGTTCGCGTAAGTTAGTACAGGCGGGTGAAAATAACTATCCAGTGAGCAAAGTGTGAATTGCAGATAAGTACTAACTTATTTTATTGAGATTTCAGCACAGCTTCTAGAATAGCAAATATTGTTATCAAAACTCGTTTACCCCTACAGATAGACAAACGAGCATAACAATCACCCAGTCGGGCTACTCCAAAGGATGAAGTCTAACTGTTGAAAACTAGTTTACTTTGTTGATAACTCGGAGATCGACAAAATAGTATTCAACAGAGGAGCGATGGATGAAGTTACAACTATTACTAGAATCAAGCGTTTTAACGATCGCACTCATAGCTAACGGGTTTCATCAACAAACAACCGCGATCGCTCAGAGACAGATGCACAAGGAAAACTCGATTGGCAGGTTCATTGTGTTGATGGAACAAAGGAAAAGCAAACAGAGCCTGTAGCATAGCAGCAAGCTTAGAGTGAAAGATGCAAAATTCCCGACTTTTACAAAAAGTCGGGAATTTGAGTTAAAGAGAAGTAGGCTCAGATATAATATTGCTCAACTTATAATGCAGCTCTGAAAAACCTTTGCTGATTGCTTATCCCTATCCGTTTACAAACTTTATATGTCAAAGTAAAGATATATACAGCAAATAGATTTGATGAGAACAGAGTTATGAATCGTGGAAAAATAATTGCAATTATTACAGGTGCGATTTCTATCATTTTAGCAATTGCCTACCTCGTCCTCGTCCAACTGCTAGACTTTCGCGGTGAAATGAAACCCGCTCCTGTGAGCCAATTGCCACAACAAGTCATAGTGCTAGAGTAAAGCAATCCATTAAAAAAGCCCAGTCGTTATCTTACGACTGGGCTTTACCTTTAGACTAACCTACTGTGCATTTCAGTTAAACAGCCCAAAGGTAAGACCTAATAACTAAAAACATAAAGTAATATAGCAATCCTTGCGATGCATGAAATACAACTAGGGCGAGCATTGCCTATCAAAATTCTCAGTGGTGGGCATTGCCCACCCTACATTATTGGAAATTTTTACAAAGAATTTGGGACTGCCATAATTGTTTAATTTAGGTTAACCTTAACAACCTTATTCTTTTCTTGCTCTGTTTTAAGCAGTGTCAAGTTCAAGATTCCATCCTTGTATTCGGCGGTGACATTATTATTTTGAATGCGAGTCGGTAAAGGAATGACACGTTTAATCTTACCATAATGGAATTCACTACGAGTCACGCCCTTTTCTTCGATCTTAGTTTCAGAGCGCCGTTCTCCACTAATAGAAACAGTGTTCTCTGTAACTTGAACATCCAAATCTTTAGCTTCCATTCCTGGAATTTCTACTTTGAGATGAATAGCATCTTCTGTTTCATGTAATTCAACTGCAGGTACTTTTGTAAACTCTTTGTCTAACAAATTTTAAGGCGCGAGAACATCATCAAAGAGGTGATTAATTTGACGTTGTAGAGCATTCATTTCTTGCCAAGGATTCCAACGAGATAATGTCATATTTGTACCTCTCTTTGTAAAATTTTTATTTAATTGGTTCGGTATCGAACCTTCTTTAATTATTATGGTATTTAAAAATAGAAAATATAGAGGTTCGGTTTTAGGTACTCAATCAATAATAAATACCGAACCATAATAATTGGTTAGATTCCCGATATAAAAAATCGGGAATTTCCATCAACCTTGTTATGCGTTAACAGGTTGAGCAGATGCTGACATCATGGATGGATCGATCGCAATCCCCAATCCTTCTGCCACGCGACGACCGTAATTTATATCTGCACGGAAGAAATGGCAGAGTTGGCGCATCTGAATATCACTTCGAGCCTGACTCAAACTACCCACAATATTTTGTATGAGGCGCTCTTGTTGGTCGGGTGTCATGAGCCGATAGAGATCTCCTGCTTGGGTATAGCGGTTGTCAATGTTTTAGGATCGCTCATAGTGAGTGATTTCTCCATTAAGAAGACTGGGACTTTACAATATCAGTTCAGTTGGCTCGCTTGAACTCATTTAATTAATCGTATTCGTTATGAGTTCCTTTCAACCATCATAGTCGAAATGACTTCGTTTTAGAAAGTCTTGAGTAGAGATTGCAACAAACTTTAATATTGAGTTGATGATTCTATAACTTGCACGGCTTCGGAAACTTCATTCTTGTGAGGTGGGCGTCCCCTAGCTTCGGAAACTTCATTCTTGTGGGGTGGGCTTCATTCTTGTGGTGCGGGCGTCCCCGCCCGCCTTCTCTAGTGAACGGGCATCCTTGCCCGTTCCACAAGAAGAGTACAGAGATGGCAACAAAGCGTAATATGAAGCTGATAATTCTGTAACTTGCACAGCTTTCAGAAATTTAAAATTTATAACTTAACAGTTGAATGGCAGTATTTTCAGGGAGATTGCCAGGACTAACAGAGAGCGTGTCACCACTGTTACGGCGCACTGTTACCCCCTCCATTGCCGTCAAAAATTGATCTACTGGGGCAAGATCGCACGTAGCAGCATCAGCTGCTTGTGTGCGGTAATGAGTAGGAATCGCTAATTTAGGATTAATGACTTGAATGGCTTGCTTGGCTTCCTCAGCATTGTAAGCTTTTGGACCTCCACCTACAGGAACTAAAGCCACATCAGGACGCCCTATGAGAATTTTTTGCTCTATAGAGATGGGCGCTGCTGCCCCTCCTAAATGGAGAACGTTAATACCTCCTTGTTGCCATACCCAAGCAGTATTAATGCCAAATTGTTTTCCGCCTTTGCGATCGTGATTTATAGCAATTCCTTGAAATTTAATACCATTAAACTCGTAAACTCCCGGTTCGTAAATGAGTTTAGGATTTCCAGGGAGATCCTCCACAGCGCCCTCATCTAACAGTTGACTGCTAATCAGTACCAGATCTGCCTGAACTTTGGGCAAACGATACCCAGCAGTACAACCTACTGTCCGAAAGGGATTTGACAGAATTCTCAAGCCACCGCCCGTAAATAGAAAGGAGGTATGACCCAACCATTGAATTGATAATGAACCACCAGATTGAGACTTAGGCTTAGGCTTAGGCTTAGGTTTAGACTGAGCATTTGCTTGAAATGCAGAACTCAAATCGATCAGAAATGCCGTCACTACTCCTGCCCCTGTATAGCCCATGAACTGTCGTCGTTTCATGAAGAAATGCGCTCTCTAGACTGCAATTGTTCCAGAAAGTTTCGCAATAGCTGCTTTCCTGAAGTTGTCAGGACACTCTCTGGGTGAAATTGGACGCCTTCTATATGAGGATAGTTCCGGTGTCGTACTCCCATAATTGTTCCATCCTCAACCCAAGCAGTGATTTCCAGCACTTCTGGGCAAGTATCGCGCTCAATCACTAGACTATGATACCGGGTTGCGGTCATTGGACTTTCTAATTCTCGGAAAATACCTACTCCTGTATGATGAACTGGAGAAGTTTTACCGTGCATTAATTCAGGTGCGGAAATGATCCTACCGCCAAAAACTTGACCGATACCTTGATGCCCCAAACAAACTCCCAGAATTGGCAAATTCGGTCCAAGCTGTTCGATGACGCTCAGAGAAATCCCTGCATCTTCTGGACGACCTGGACCTGGTGAAATTACGATTCCATCTGCTTGTAGAGCAATAATTTCATCTATGGTAATTTTATCGTTCCGAAAAACTTTAATATCGGAGGCGACGGGGAATTCTGCTGCCAATTCTCCCAGGTACTGTACTAAGTTATAGGTAAAACTATCGTAATTATCAATAACTATAATCACAACTTATGGCTCCTGGTTTCTGCCAATCATCATATCATTTTGAATGCTTAGATGATGCGGAAAGTTGTTAGAAGGAGCCATCAGCTAAAGAATAGAGACAATTAACATATATAAAGGAGGTAATAACAGCATTGCCGCTACGAGTAACGCTACTACAGCCGATACAAGCACAGCTCCTGCTGCACAATCTTTAGCTATTTTTGCTAACTCGTGATACGTTTGCTTGACTGTAAGGTCTACTATAGATTCTATGGCAGTATTCAGTAACTCTAATGCTAAAACTAAACCACTGGTAACAGTAATAACTGCTATTTCCACAGGCTTAAGATGTAACAATAGACTCAAAGCGATCGCGATCGCGCATACACCCACATGAATGCGAAAATTGCGCTGACTTTGAAAAGCGTAAGTAATTCCGCACCAAGCGTACTTAAAACTTATAAATAAATTAGAAGCCACCTTCCATGAAAATTCCCGTTGTTTAGGAACAACCGTCTCTAGACCACTTGGCGTTGGTGGTGCTGAGACTTGTGGAGGTGATGAAACTTGTTGGGACATAGGCGTGGACATAAGAAACTATAGGGTTTATAAGAATTTTCGGGTAATGCGATCGCGTAACAGGTTTATAAAGAATTTTTTTACAAGAGCTTTGTCAGAAGATGACAATTCCAGAATAACACTAAGAACTGATTAAGCAAGAGCTATTCTACGTTAATATCAATACCTATATCTTTCAGTAAAATTACTTGCTGGTTCAGCATTTGGCTCAAACTCTCTTCATCTGGATGATCCCAACCGAGAAGATGTAGCAGACCATGAGCCGACAACCAAGCTAACTCCGTTTGTAAAGAATGCCCTTGCTGCTGCGCCTGTTGTTGGGCTGTTTCAACAGAAATAACAATATCACCAAGATACAAAGGAACCTCAGTGTTTATTTCTTCTCCTTGAGGAAAATCTACCTCAAGAGCTGCAAACGATAAAACATCTGTAGGCTTATCTTGGTGACGGTATTGAGAATTTAACTGGTGCATTTCGCTGTTATCCGTCAAGCGCAACCCAATTTCATATGTTGGCGCTAGCGGAGACTCATCATGCAGTCTTTCCATCCACTGCTCAAACCAATTTTGCCAAGTTTCAGCAGTTATTCGTGTTTGAGCATTCCAAAAATCCAGATTTGTTTCTTCGGATGACTCAGTAACACAGTCGTGCACATACACATCAACTTTCACCTGCTGTAAATTCTCCCCTACTTAAATTATTGAGTCCTGTAGGGTGGGCATTGCCCACCATATCCACTTGTGGTGGGCTTTAGCCCTACCTACCTAAATTACAAAAATTAGATAAGATTCTTAATAGTTATAAATCAATCGTCTAAGTCAACGATCGCCAACTAGCGAGTTAAGTAAGCAAGACCCACCAAAACAGCTACAAGCCCCACAGTCGTCAATAAGAAATGCTTGAGAGAGGTGAGGCGCTTCTGCACCATGTTTCTCATGGCAAGTTTTACGTAGCTTGGTTTAGATTCCGTCGCGGGAGAGTCACTCATATCTTTTATCAACAAACTCTAATAATAATGTAACAGTTTGTGTAGTCAATCGGTAATGGCGATTGGCGATTAGCGATTGGGAAGTAGGGAACTTACTGAATATTTCCTACTCCCTATTCCCTACTCCCTACTCCCTCTCTACCAATTGATTTTCTTGCCTGAGATAGGCTTGGATAAAAGAATCGATTTCGCCGTTCATGATATCAGCGATCGCGGTTGTTTCTTCATTAGTTCGCAAGTCCTTAACCATTTGGTACGGATGGAATACGTAGTTGCGGATTTGGTTACCCCAAGAAGCTTCTACCATATCACCCCGAATTTCTGCAATTTCTTTAGCATGTTGTTCTTGGGCGATGACCAACAACTTCGCTTTCAACCGAGCAAGGGCTTTTTCTTTATTTTGCAGTTGGCTGCGTTCTTCCGTACAACGCACGGCAATACCCGTGGGAAGGTGAACAACGCGCACGGCAGTTTCTACCTTGTTAACGTTTTGACCGCCTTTACCACCAGACCTAGAGGTTGTAATGTCCAAATCCTTTTCTGGAATTTCCAGTTGTACGGTGTTGTCTAATTGCGGCATAACTTCTACCCCAGCAAAACTTGTTTGCCGCTTCCCGTTAGCGTTGAAAGGCGATATTCGCACGAGGCGGTGAGTACCCGTTTCCGAACGGAGATACCCATAGGCATAGCGCCCTGTAATTTCTATAGTTGCAGATTTAATACCTGCTTCGTCACCTTCAGACACTTCAGTAACTGCCACCTTATAGCCGTGGTTTTCCCCCCAACGGGTATACATCCGCAATAACATCTCAGCCCAATCTTGGGCATCCGTACCACCAGCACCCGCGTTAATCGTCAATACGGCACCATTTTCGTCATAGAGACCCGAAAGTAATTGGAGTAACTCCCATTTGTCGAGTTCGCGGTTCAGTTTACTGACAGTAGATTCAGCTTCTTGAAGGAGTCCTTCATCCGTTTCCAACTCTAAAAGCTCTACCACAGCTTTTGTATCTTCCAAATTGGACTTCCATTGGTGATACTGCTGCAAGTGAGATTTCAGTTCATCCAATTCTTGCAGTATTTTTTGGGCTGTGTTGCGAGCGTCCCAAAATTCTGGCTGGGCTGAGATTTTTTCTAGGTCATGAATTTTAGCAGTCAGTGCGGGTACGTCAAAGATAGTCCTGAGTTTTACCC
>NZ_BAACAP010000234.1:0-110946 GCF_045865695.1 Scytonema hankhaensis NUACC26 | reverse complement strand
CGGATGAAGAGCGGTCCATAATGACCGTAGTCGGCTGGCCACCAGTCCTGAGAGGTGGTCATCAGGTCGAAGATATCTGCCCTGAGGGCAGCTAAGTCGAGGCTCTTGAACTCAAGAGCGTAGTTGAACGCCTCACCCATGGGATTGGCTTGGGGTGAGTGCTGGTGGAGGATGTTCAGATTCAAATATTTCGGCCACCAGTCTCGGTTCGACGGCATATGACGAGCCGTAAGTTTCTGAGACCCGCCTGTAAACGGGCATCCGCTTTCGCTGCTCATATTATCTCCTGTCTTTGGAAAAGCGCTAATCTACGGTGGCATGCTTAGAGCTACCGAGAAAGCGATTTAAATTACCATGAAATAGTCACGGATTTAATCATAATCGATATGAGTCCGTTTTAGCAGGACCTTTAAGCTATTGTAATAAGTGCGCTCTTCGATCTCCCGTAGTGCGATACTGCTATACTGCCGTATCGCACTGGCGCAAGGTAATGCCCTTAAAGCTAGACGAAAAAAAACCTGACGTGCATTTACAAGACGTTTTTAATGGAGTGTACGAGCGTGCTCGTTATGCAACACGGATTGACAGCATCAGGATACAGGTTCTCCTGTGAAAGATTCTCTTGGAGTTGTAACACTTGAAATTCCATCTCCTGCTGTTGAGGCGGCGGTCGTTTTCCCGAACTATGGCGGTATGAAGATGGCAAGTTACAAATTAATATCTTGCAGGATGGGAAATACGTAGAGTCTGAAATCAGCCAGATTTGTCCCGATTTGCCAATTTCTGAAGTCATTCCTCAGTTTGTTGAAGAAAGCAAAACGCTCGGTAGAGGTTTAACATTAAGAAAGTTTCGAGAATGGATTGAAAAGCAAACAAAATAAGAGTGTTTAATTTTTAAATAATATTCTATGGTAGTAATTATAGCAGCGTTCTATTTGCGTAACTAGGTGAGCAAGTAGCAAAGAGTGCCATTATGGAACAAAGAACAGTTTTAATTATTGATATTTGTGCCGAGGATAGGGAGGTTTATCGTCGTTACTTACTTCAAGACCATGAGCACCTCTACAGGATTTTAGAAGCAGAATCGGGCGAAGAAGGATTGATGTTGTGTCAGCAGTTCAATCCTGATAGTATTTTGATAAATTATGTGTTGCCCGATCTCGATGGGCTAGAATTTCTGGCGCAACTGCAACAACAAACACAAGGAAATGCTCCGCCTGCGATCGCTCTTGTCGAACGAGATAATGAATCTATTGTCCTACAAGCGATGAAGAGGGGCTTGCGGGATTATTTGGTAAAGGAGCAAATGACGGCGAGCGATCTACTGTTTGCCCTAAATATAGCCGTAGAATATTCCCGCTTGCTGGAAAGTCAAAAGTTACTTCAAGAAATCACCAATACAACCCCTGGTATTTTATACGTTCACGATATCATCGAACGCCACAATATCTATATTAATCGTCAGACAATTGAAGCTATTGGTTACACACCCCAACAAATTCAAGATAAAGGACAGACTGTACTTGAGGAGTTGATGCATCCTGAAGATTTGGCTCGAATTCCCGAACATTTTCAATGTTTTAACTTAATTGAACATGGCAAGATTGTAGAATTTGAATATCGGATGCGACACGCCAATGGCGAATGGCGTTGGTTTTGCAGTCAGGAAACTGTATTTAGAAGGAATTCCCAGGGTTTGGTGCAGCAGATTTTAGGTGCGGCGCTGGATATTACCAAGTACAAACGGGCGGAAATTACTCTGAAACAGCAGTTGTTAAGGGAACAACTTGTCACAAAGATTGCTCAACACATTCGCCAATCTCTCAAGCTTGAAGAAATTTTTAGAACAACTGTAGATGAAGTGCGGCAGTTTCTTCAAACAGATCGCGTGCTTCTTTTTCGCTTGGAACCTGACGGAAGCGGTACTGTGGTTATGGAATCTGTCAGCCCTAAGTGGACTCCAATTCTATCAACTAATATTTTCGATCCCTGTTTTCGGGATACTTGGGCTGAACCCTATCGGCTAGGACTTGTGGTTGCAAAAACGGATATTTACAACTCAGGAATCGATCCGTGTCATGTTGAGTTACTCGAGCGGTTTCAAGTAAGAGCTAACTTAGTCGTTCCCGTTCTTAAAAAGGAGGAATTATGGGGATTGCTGATTGCTCATCACTGTGAAGCTCCGCGACAGTGGCAACAAGTAGAAATTGATTTACTCAAACAATTGGCAACTCAGGTGGGAATAGCTATCCACCAAGCTACACTTCTCGAACGTGCTGAAGCTGCGAACCGTGCTAAAGATGAGTTTGTCGCAATGGTTACTCATGACTTACGCACTCCTTTAAACGCCATCTTGGGTTGGACTCAACTGTTGCGTAAGCTAAAATTAGATGAAGCGGGGACCGATCGTGGGTTGGAATCCATTGAGCAGAGTGCTAAGTTTCAAGAAAAATTGCTCGAAGATTTGCAGGATATTACACGTATTATCCAAGGGCAGTTGAAGCTTCAAGTCAGTGAAGTCAATTTGGTGGATGTTATCCAAGTAGCACTTGAAACTGCTTACCCCCTCATTTACGATAAAAATTTATGCTTAGAATCAAGACTTGACACTTCTATTGAAGCTATTTCAGGCGATTCTAAGCGCTTACAGCAAGTTTTGGGCAATTTACTCTCTAATGCTATTAAATTTACTCCAAAGGGAGGCAGAATTGAAGTGCGGTTGGAGCGAGTCGCTCGCTCTGCTCAAATTAAGGTGAGCGATACGGGTTGCGGTATTAGTGCGGATTTTCTTCCTTACGTGTTCGAGCGCTACCAACAAGCTAAAGGCGATCGCCAAAGAGATGGCTTGGGGTTAGGGTTAGCGATCGCTCGTCACTTGGTAGAACTACACAATGGAACAATAGAAGTTACCAGTCCCGGTGTCGGACAAGGCGCTACTTTTACCATTAAGCTACTATTAGGAATTATGAATGATGAATGATGAATGATGAATTTATAATTCCTGTGGTGCAGGCATCTTGCCTGCTATTGAAATAAGGACGGGCATCCTGCCCGTACCACAAGATTTGCTATTGAAATAAGGACGGGCAGGATGCCCGTACTACAATATTGGATAAAATTTCTCTACTAACCTAATTTTAAGAGCTACTATGAGTCAAGATACACAAACTTGGTATATAGTCAAGTGTAATACAGGCAATTGCGAAATAATCCCTAATAGTCAAGCCGATGAAGAAAACAATTCAGAAATTCTGGAAAAATGGGGACCGTTTGAATCTCAAGGGGAAGCGCTCGCTCGTCGTGTAGGACTCATTAGAGCGGGGAAATGCCAACCAATCTAGAAATTATGAATTATAAATTATGAATTATGAATTTTTTTCTCTTTCATAATTCATAATTCATAATTCATAATTCATAATTTTCAAGTTCCTGCTCTAGGATTACCTTTTTGAGCAATTTCCTTACCCAATACTTCTACGGCTTTAGCAAACTGAGGATCTTGTAGAGTTCCTACTTTTTCACGTTCGCCAAGCCACAGATCTTGTCGTTGTTTATCATTTAAATCTATAACCACATCTGGGTGAATTCCTGCCTTATTAATATCCTTACCACTAGGGGTAAAATACTTAGCGATCGTAACAGCAATTCCCGACCCATCATCCAGAGGACGAACAGATTGTACCAAGCCTTTACCAAAGGTTTGACTGCCAACTAGTACAGCACGCTTGTTGTCTTGTAAAGCGCCTGAAAGAATTTCACTAGCACTAGCCGAACCCTTATCAACCAAAATCACCATTGGTTTGTTAGTTAAAGCACGTCCATTAGCGGTTTCTCGTTCTACTTCTGCATAGCGATCCTTAGTAGAGACGATTGTGCCGTTATTCAACCACATCCGAGCAATTTCCACACTTGAAAAAAGCAATCCACCGGGATTATTTCGTAAATCTAGAATATACCCAGCGACTTGTTTGTTTTCTAAAGTTCTAATTGCCTGTTGCATTTCCTTAGAGGCGTTGGCGCTGAACTGCTTCAGACGAATATAACCAACATTACCTACCGGCGTTTGTTTAGTACTTGCTTCTACAGGATGGATTTCAATTTTCGCCCGTGTAATTTTAAACTCTTTCGACTGATTGTTCCGCAGAATTGTCAAACTAACAAATGTTCCCGGTTCGCCTCGGATTAAGGATACAGCTTCATTAGTATCCATACCCTCCGTGCTTTTCCCGTTAATTTTGGTAATAATATCTTTTGCCAAAATACCTGCTTTAGCTGCGGGTGTATCTTCAATTGGGGCAATGACAGTCAGTTTTTTGGTTTTTTCATCCATACCAATTTGGATACCAATACCTGTCAGTTCTCCAGAGGTATCCACCTGCATATTTTTGAATTCTTCTGGGTCCATAAACCGGGTGTAGGGATCGTCTAGCTTCTTCAGCATTTCCCGGATAGACTTGTAAGCTTCTTGCTTATTGGTATAGGACTTGTTTAAGTACTCTTTACGAACAGCCTGCCAATCTACTTGATTGAAAGTACCATCTACATATTGGCGTTGAATAATTTGCCAGACTTCATCTACTAACTCCTTTGGACTTTCTTTAAATAAAGCCTGTCCCTGCGAGTGAATACCCAGACTAGTGACAGCAATTGTAGCTAATGTCACCGCCGTAGCTCCCAAAACAAGCCCACTTCTTGTAATTACCATAATGCAGCTGCGCCAGACGGAAAATTTTGTATATTTCAGTATGCTCAATCTAACACAGGGTTCCTCTGTACAGAGTGAACATAATTGCTTATTTCAGAAAAATCCTTTGTAATCCGGCGACGGAGGCGATCGCCGGTACAAAAATTGTTGAAAACTTTAAGGATCTACCCAGAGTCCATCAGACTTAATTAAGTTAATCAATTCTTCGACTCCCTTATCTTCGGGAACTTTCTTGATTTCTTCTCTCCCTCTATAGAGAGAAATATATCCAGGTGTCTTACCGACATAACCATAGTCAGCATCAGCCATTTCTCCGGGTCCATTGACAATACATCCCATAACTGCTATGTCTAGCCCGGTTAAATGTTTGGTTGCTTCCCGCACTTGATGGAGAACTTCCTCTAAGTTAAACAATGTACGCCCGCAAGAAGGACAAGCGACGTACTCCACCATTGTCTTCCGCAATCCCAAAGCTTGTAAAATACTATAGCAGACGGGAATTTCTTTTTCTGGTGCTTCTGTTAGAGATACGCGGATTGTATCGCCAATACCATCAGCTAGGAGTGTAGCAATTCCTGCTGTTGATTTAATGCGCCCGTATTCTCCGTCTCCTGCTTCCGTCACGCCCAAATGAAGGGGATAATCCATACCCAGTTCATCCATCTGCTTTGCCATGAGACGATAAGCTGCTACCATCACTGGTACGCGAGAGGCTTTCATGGAGATAACAATATTATGAAAGTCTAAAGATTCACAAATGCGAATAAACTCTATGGCTGATTGCACCATACCTTCGGGAGTATCGCCATAAGTAAACAGCATTCTCTCAGCTAAAGAACCGTGATTTACCCCGATTCGCATGGCTTTACCTTGATCTCGGAGAGAAATTACCAGTGGTGCGAGGGTTTCACGAATTTTTTCTCCAATTTCGTCAAATTCTTTGGGAGTGTACTCAGTTCTATTGGGGTTGGGCTTTTCAAAAACATATAACCCCGGATTGATCCGTACTTTCTCTATATGTTGGGCAACTTCTAGAGCAATTTTCATCCCATTGTGATGTACGTCAGCAACAATTGGTACATCCTGATATGTCTGGATTAACTTTTGTTTAATCTCAGAAAGTGCTTTAGCATGAGCCATGCTAGGGACGGTAACGCGCACGATTTCACAGCCAATTTCATGCAGGCGACGAATTGCGGCGACAGAACCATTTATATCTAAGGTATCTTCGTTAATCATCGACTGCACGACAACTGGGTAGCCACCACCGATGGTGACATTGCCAACTTTTACAGGACGGGTTTTACGCCGTTTGATTGTGGTGTCAAAGGTTGGTTGACTGTCAACTGTGTTGGATTCTGTAACTATTGGCAAAGTTTGCATAAGTTAATAAAAGTAACTTTTGTAGCGAGGGTATCAAATTTCAAAAGACTCTGCTTTTCAGATTGCCATAGGAGGTGCAAATTGTGTGACAGATTTAGAAAAAATTTTTGGGGCTAGGGGATTGGTGATTGGCGATTGGGAATTGGGGATTTAAGATTGTCTTTATAAATGGCTTATTCGAGAGACATGGTAGGTTGGGTTGAGGAACGAAACCCAACAATTTAATTCAAGGTTCAGTGTTGTTACTCAATTCATGCAATATATTATTATATTTAGATACTTAACCTTGACTTTATAAATAGCCTCGTAGAACATATTTTAAAATTTGAGATGAATCGCTAAAATAGAGTTATTACTAGATGAAATTACAAGCATGAATGATATTAAAATGCTTGATGTTGTAGCTTTATTAGAGGATTTACCCGAAGAAGGTGTATATCGAGGTCAAGTAGGTACTGTAGTGGAATTATTAGCACCGAATGTTTTTGAGGTGGAATTTAGTGATAACTCAGGAAATACCTACGCAATGCTAACTCTAAAAGCTGAACATTTGATGGTTTTACATTATGAACCTGTCAAAGTTGCATAGTTGCTAGCTTTTTTGCCTACTTTTACATAATAGATTTTATGCCATTTGATTATGGTATCAAAGATTGGTTGTAAGAAAAAATAACTAACCGCAGATGAACGCAGATGGACGCAGATAAATCTGTACCTTCTCAGACTAGAAAGAACTATAAGAAATAAAAATCATATTCAAACTTTTTGATATTTTTAAATAAGTAAAATTAATATCCGCAAATTCTCCCTAGCTTCAAGAATCCCAAACTAACAAAATGTATACATGGAGATTGTTTGAGGATTATCAGTGCGTCGAAGATTTGACTTTTTATCAACTGTACAAAAACTACAAAAACGTGTTGGTGTTATTATCAGGTTTACGATTACGGTATCAGTAGCTTGCTCTACAGCGACTTTCTCTAACTGGTTCCAATATAAAAGCTACTGGAATAATACAGAACTAGTGAAATCTGAAACAAGAGAATCACAAGCTCGCGAGCGAGTAAATCATCTTAACTCGTCTCTTATTACATTGAATGAAGAGTTAGAAAACAATATTCAAAGAGTCAGAATTTTAGAACAGCAATCGTTACAAATAGATAGTTTAAATGCTTTTTTCTTATCCTTAGAACCTGATGGTCGAGAATTCGCTCTTGTAGATTTACGAAAAGAGTTGGGATTTGAACATCTTGTAAAATTAGGTAACGCTACAAGTGTTTCCTATAGCAATCGCTATTTAAATAGTAGAGGAGCAAGGGTACTTGCTGAGATATTAGAGGTGAATTGGATAACACCATCCTCTAACATCAAAATTAAAGTTTTAGAAAAACGGAATCATCAACCTGCTACCATACGTAGAGAAGAATTAAAAAGAGCTTTTAGAAAACTTGAAAATTTAGGAGTCGCTTTAAATATTGAAGTTCAATCTTCTCGTTGTCAAGACTATTTTGACCACGCACGGTTACTAGAAGTTAAATCTGAAGGTAGTAAACGCTATAAATTTCTTTTCGACCAAGGTATGGATTTCCTTGAGTTTGAGCGCTCTACCCGTAAGTATCGCATAAAAGTTCCAACTTATGTAACAGTAACAAGTACTCAAAACTAAAAAAATATAATCATGAACACCTCAACCTCAACCCAATTACCAATTCCACCTCACTTTAATCCACAAAAAGTCAGTGAAGTCTGGCGAGTTCCCTACCAACAACGTGCAGAAGAAGCGAGAGATTGGTCAAAAAAACACAACATACAACCTGCTTTTGAAGACAAAAATAGAATTTGCCTACTTTTAATCGATGTGCAAAATACTTTTTGCCTACCTAATTTTGAATTATTTGTAGGTGGCAAATCTGGGAAGGGAGCTATTGATGATAATATCCGTTTGTGTGAGTTTATATATCGGAATTTGGGTGCGATCGCAACAATTATACCGACTATGGACACTCACACGGCAATGCAAATTTTCCATCCTATTTTCTGGGTTAACCAAGAAGGAGAACATCCCATCCCTACTGCTACTCATATCACTCCTACCGATCTAAAGAAAGGAATTTGGAAAGTTAACCCTGGAGTAGCTTACAGCCTTGGATACGAATATGAATTACTGGAAAAACACGCCTATCACTACGTTCAACAGTTAAGTCAAGGCGGTAAGTATCCACTTACAGTTTGGTCTTATCACTCCATGTTAGGTGGTATCGGGCATGCTTTAGTTTCATCTGTAGAAGAAGCAATCTTTTTCCATTGTGTTGCTCGTAACAGTCAGACTCAATTTGAATTAAAAGGTGATAATCCTTTAACAGAAAATTATTCTGTTTTAAGCCCAGAAGTTTTAGAAGGTTTTGATAAACACCCTATTGCTAAAAAAAATACTCGTTTAGTTCAGCAATTATTAAAATTTGATACTGTAATTATTACTGGTCAAGCGAAAAGCCATTGTGTAGCTTGGACAATTACGGACTTATTAACAGAAATTCAGCAGATAGATCCTAATTTAGCAAAAAAAGTTTATCTTCTAGAAGATTGTACTTCCTCTGTTGTCGTTCCTCATGTAGTCGATTATACGGAAGTAGCTAATGCTGCATTTGAACGGTTTGCTGCTGCTGGTATGCATCGGATTCAATCAACTGATGTTATCTTTTAATTTGGTTTAGATCTTTGACTTCTTTAAAAAGTCGAAGATCTGGTATCTCATAAACATTTCTACTCAGAGGTTTTTTGTGATGAAATGGCGAGTCATCCTTAAACAAGATCCAGAAACAAACGATTGGGCTGCTTGGTGTCCCGAGCTACCTGGTTGTACTTCAGCCGGTGAGACGCAAGAAGAAGCGTTGGAAAATGTGAAAGAAGCGATTGAACTTTATCTACAACCCGATGCAATTGAATTAGGGATATCCAAGAAATAAATTATCCATTTTGTGGAACGGGCGTCCTCGCCCGTCCTATCTGAGTGGCGGGCGAGACGCCCGCACCACAAGAGAAAGTTAGATATTTTTTTATTTGGAAGTCCCTTAGCTTCTGGCGCAATTACCTTTGTAAATACGCTTGGGGATCTTGAGCCTTCCAACCCAAGGAAGAACTGGAACGCACTTCAAAATGAAGGTGAGATTGGTTGAGTGTAGGTTTTCCAGTTGTACCCACAGTCCCCACTAAATCTCCTTTTTTCACAGACTGACCTACAGAAACTTTGATGCTGTCGAGATGGGCATAACGGCTTTGCAACCCACCACTGTGATTAATAATGACTAAATTACCATAAGTACCTTGTTCTTTGGCAAAGGCAACAGTGCCATCGCCAATGGCTTGCACGGGAGTTCCTTTTTCTGCTGACAAATCTATCCCACTGTGAAAAAATACGTCACCGTTGGTAGGACTTGTTTGCCAACCGTAAGAGACTAGAACTTTTGCCGGTTCCGGTAGTGGATAACCGAGTAATTTACTTGGAGTTAAATTAGAATTTGGAGTGTCCGTTATCACAGAATCAGGCGATCGCTTGGACGGAACAAACACAACTCTAGGATTTTTCTGACAACCGTTAGCTTCAAACAGCGCATCGGGACGAATTTTATATCTTGCTGCAATTTGTCGCCAAGTTTGTCCGCGAGGAACTTCAACTACAATTCCGTTATAGGGAGGAATTTGAATTTCACTTCCAACACTCACCTTGCTGTTCTGTAAGGCTGGATTCATGGCAATAATAGTTGTTGGGGTGAGATTGTAGCGTTGAGCTATACTTGCCAAAGTTTCTCCTGCAACCACAGTATGACGCCTAAAGCGTTCTAATGCTGGGGTTTGGCAACCCGTTCCTTGTGTCTGTGCTAATGATGGGTATGAGTGGATCGACACTGCTCCAAAAATGTTAGCGATTATTGTACTGAAAACCAGTAGACGATAAGGAAAAGTCATGTATATAAAGGAGGCACTCAACTTTAAATTTTAGACGGCAAAAGCAGAGGAAAGGTTGTTTGTCATTTGTCATTTGTCATTTGCCCAAACTACTAATCCCCATTGCCTACCCCTTATCCCCAGAGGGAACCCCGAGTTCCCCAGTCCCTAATCCCCAGTCCCTATTCATTTATGAAATTATCCTTAAAGCAACTAACTATTTATTTATCCCTTCTATGTGTTGGTGGCGGTGCAGGTTTATTAGGTAGTTTATATCTCCCGTCGCAAAATCGCTTATTTCGCGAGTTAAGAAATGTTACAGTTTCTATGCCCTCAGAAACCTCTGTTTCAAATCCTGTTGGAACGCCGGTTGGAGTGCCTAATAGCGATAATGTGAATTTTATTGCATCTGCTGTTCAAAGAACTGGACCAGCAGTCGTGCGAATTAATGCCACCCGTAAAGTCGCAAATCCCATTTCAAATGCTTTAAAAAATCCTCTCCTGCGGCGCTTTTTTGGAGAAGAAGAACAACCATTCCCTAGTCAGCGAATAGAGAGAGGTACGGGATCTGGATTTATTTTGAGCAAGAACGGACAAATTTTAACGAATGCTCACGTCGTTTCGGATACAGATACCGTACTAGTCACTCTTAAAGACGGTAGAACTTATGAAGGACATGTGATGGGAGTTGATGGAGTGACAGATGTAGCTGTTGTCAAAATTTCTGCAAACGAACTGCCAACAGTGACACTGGGTCATTCACAAAATTTAATACCAGGGCAATGGGCGATCGCAATTGGCAATCCTCTAGGATTAGATAATACAGTTACCATCGGCATTATCAGTGCCACAGATCGTACTAGCGCTCAAGTTGGTGTTCCTGACAAGCGAGTGAGTTTCATCCAAACTGATGCTGCGATTAACCCTGGTAATTCAGGTGGTCCCTTACTAAATGCTCAAGGAGAAGTTATCGGTGTAAATACTGCTATTCGCGCCGATGCACAAGGATTAGGTTTTGCCATTCCTATCGAAACTGCTGCTCGTATTGCAAATGAACTTTTCACCAAAGGACGAGTGCAACACCCCTTCTTGGGAATTGAAATGGTGGATTTAACTCCTGCCAAACAACAGCAGCTCAATCAAGAGTACAACTTGAGCATTAAACAAAGCGCTGGCGTTGCAATTAAGGGCATTGTAGAAAACTCTCCAGCACAACGGGGAGGACTTCGCCCTGGTGATTTGATTCAAAAAATCAACGGAAAATCAGTCAAAATAGCTGCTCAATTACAGAGACAGGTAGAATCCAGTGTTGTTGGCGACATTTTAGAAATAGAGGTCAACCGTAACGGGAAGAATCAAAATCTGAAAGTACAATTGGGTACTTATCCCCGTTAGAAGTCATTTGTCAATGGTCAGGTGGTCACTGGTCAGGTGGTCAGGTGGTCACTGGTTAGGTGACTAATGACCGTTGGATAAATGATCTAACTGCATTCTCTGTTCCATTTGACGGAGGAAATACCCAGTCATCATGGCAGATGCCAACAGTCCAGCCAGATTATCCCTGTCCGTTGTGATTTGCACGTTAAAATTCTCGGATGGTAACATCCCAACAAGCCCTTGGACGTTCTGAGAAATAATTTGTTTAATTTCAGGGCTCACTGATTGGGCGACACGTGCCAAAACTTCGGGCGGCTGATGCTGCAGATACTTGAGCAACTTATTGGGATTATCCTCTAAGCCCTCATTCAGAAGTTGGCTGGGGTGTTCCTCAGGGTAGTCGTTCAAAAAGTTTGGATCAAACACCATTGGCAAATTTTTTAGCTGAGTTGCTTATTCTACTCTAAACCATACTAGAAAGGACAGCCCTCTGTCAGGAGTAAAGAGCATTAATTCTGAAGGTAGAACTCCATTGATTTAAGCTTCCGCTTGCAGTTCTAACTCTAGTTGTCTTTGCTCTTGACCGTTAGAGAATGGTTGGGGGAGTTGCTCAATTTGAAAATACTGGTGAAATTTTGAAGTAACTTGTAGAGAGTACGATCGCGACTCGCTATCTCGGCGTTTTTTCACAAAACCGAGTTCAACCAGTTCTTGGACTTGTTGATACGCGCCCGAACCGCGCAAGTTTATCAAGTCGCTTTGAAGGATTGGGCTGTGTAAGGCAATTGCTGCCAGAGTCCGCAACGCCCCTACTCCCAATTCTACTGGAATGAGAGTTTGCACCAAATCGTGAAAATCAGATCGCAGTTGCAAACTATAACCATCTGAAGTTTCTACGATTTCCAAGGCGCTATCTCTTCGGGCATATTCGTCGATCAGATCGATTATGCCTTCCTCTACTGTAGCGCGATCGCATGCGGCATACTCGGAAAGTTCGCTGATAGACAGGGGCTTACCCTTTAAATAGAGAATTGCTTCTATTTTCGTCGCTGCATTCATCGGTCAAAATTTGTTAGTCATTTAGTCATTGGTCATTAGTCATTGGTCATTAGTCATTGACAAAGGACAAACGACAAAGAACAAATAACAAGTGTTTGGGAGACTACCATAATATTTAGAACAAGTCAAGACTTTTTTACTAAGCCCGGAATATTATATCTCAATACCATTTTAGATTTTGGATTTTAGATTTTAGATTGAAAAAGCCTCACTCGAACTGGATTCTACTCAACTACATATCGCAAACATTTTTTGAATTGGTATGAGATTATCCAATTTCCTGTTATAGCTTACTTCAGCTCTCGCTCTGTCTAGTTTTAAGAATAAATTCCGCAATTGCCAAATCCTGTGGGGTTGTTAGCTTCAAATTGGTTTCTTCTCCTTGAACAATCCTGACTTCAATGCCACACCTCTCAAACAGAGCTGCATCGTCGGTGACTTCCCAACCTTGACGAACACCTTCAGCATGACACTGTTTTAATAAATTAACATCAAAACCTTGGGGAGTTTGTGCTGCCCACAGTTGCTCGCGGTTGGGAGTACTTTGAATTATGCCATTCGTGCCGACAACCTTAATGGTGTCCTTAACTGGTACGGCAGCAATCAAACCAGGGCAATGGCGAATAACTTCAGCACACCTGTTGAATAAATCTGGCGTTGCCAAACATCGAGCTCCATCATGAATCAAAACTTGTTTTGCAGAGCTTGGTAACGCTAGCAACCCATTATGAACTGATTCTTGACGGGTTGCCCCTCCTTGAATCAGTTCCACAGGCTTAGTCAGCTTTAAACTGGCAATAATCGTTTTAAAATCTTGCCAATCATGAGGCTGAGAAATAATTCCCATCCACTCAATTCGATCCGCAGCCTCTGCCGCTAGGAGAGTCCAAGCAACGATCGGACGAGACTGCACCGTCAAAAGGAGTTTATTACGGGGACTTCCCATTCTTTTTCCCGAACCTGCTGCTGGAATTAATAAATGCATGAGATTCCTCAATCTAGGGACTGGCGACTGGGAACTAGGGACTGGGAATTAGTAACATTCCTAATCCCCAATCCCCAATCCCTAATCCCTAACCCCTATATTCCCCTAAAATAAGGAGCGAATGAGCGTCAAAATATCTTATGCGAATAGTAGCCCTTGTTCCTGGCGGAATTGGCGATCAAATTCTTTTCTTTCCGACTTTAGACGATCTAAAGCGGAATTTACCGAAAGCTCAAATAGATGTCGTCGTGGAACCTCGGTCAAAGACTGCTTACCGAGTCAGTAAGTCAGTGAGTGATGTCCTGGCTTTTGATTTCAAAGACCGTAACAGTCTGGCAGATTGGGGTAACTTGGTTGGTACAATTCGCGATCGCGAATACGATATAGCTATTGCTCTCGGGCAAAGCTGGTTGGTGGGTCTTTTGCTTTGGTTGACTGGAATTCCTACTCGTGTTGGTTATCGCGGCAAAGGGTCTGTTTTTCTCACCAACCCAGTTGCTCTTAAAACAGGGCAGTATGCTGCTTATATGTACCACGATTTGTTACAAGGTTTAAATATTAAATCTCCATGCCCGGAGTTGTCAGTCAATGTCCCAAAACAAGATATTGATTGGGCAAATGCAGAACAACAACGGTTGGGAGTCAAGGAAACTGGCTACGTTTTAATTCATGGAGGTGCTAGCGAATTATCACAAGCTAAAGGTTTTGATAAAATTTACCCTGTTGAGAACTGGCTGAAAATTATTCAAGATTTCCAACAAAAACAACCCGATATGCCTGTGGTTGCGATCCGAGGTTCCGAAGACGAACAGTTTGTACGCCGTCTGAAAGAGTCTGCACCTGACATTAAAATCAGTTCTCCCGATGACATCGGCAAGCTAGCAGCTATGATTGCTGGGTCTAATTTAATGTTATGTACTGATAGTGCGCCAATGCACTTAAGTGTGGCTGTTCAGACTTATACCATTGCCTTATTTGGTTCAACAGATCCTTCTAAGCTGCTTCCTAAAAGCGAAAAGTTCCTTGCCATTAAATCTCCTACCGGGAAAATGGAGGACATTTCTCACTCAGTTATCTTAGAGAAGATTTGGGGAGGTTGAGGTTCGCTACCTAGCGAACAGAATTCACCCCTGGGTGAATTCTGTTCGCCCAAAACTTTTCAGACATTTTCTAACTAAAGGCGGATTTTATTGTCTTATATTACAAAAGAGTACGAAATTCGTATATGTTAGGCATTTAGAGAAAAAAATATTTTTCGGTAAAAGTTGGCAGAAATTAAAAATTTTAGGTAAATTTGTTTAGAGCAGCTATTTATATATGTAATCTAGCAAACATTCACTCAGCTTTTCCATATGAGTATTAGCTGTAACTTTTGCTGAATTTTTATTTTTACAGTTGGTTTACTAGGCTACATATATGTGTTCCTCAACTTCCCTATTGCTGTCAGGCTGGTGCATCGAAACAGAGTGTGACGAAAATATTCAAAGGAAAAACAAATGGCGATTCGGTTACATAGCTACGTTAGTAGTGGTAAGCGTTACATCCAAGTAGAGAGCCAACCATCACACATCACTAATATTTTTAAAAGACTCATACATTTAAAAAATGCTAGAGATGTCAAAAATGTATGTTTCGAGTGTGAGGAAGATGGCACAATAACTTTCTACGAAGCCGCCACAACTTCTGAATTGGCCCAATCGGGAATTTGGACTTATCTTGTCTATCAATGTCCGGAAGACGAAGAACAAGTCTTTCTCGATTCCTCAATTAATACAAGTGCAATCCCTCTGTTACAACTATTGACAGGACACAAACTAGTTCAAGAAACAATTAATATAAATGAGTATCTTATATATCAATCTCATCAAGATGAATACATAGAAGTACAATTACCTGAAAAGTGGAGAACTCGCAAAGGACAAGCGATCGCAAATCTAATATTGGAGGAGCAGAAAGCGTTTGAGTTATCATCGATTTTTGCAGAACGTACAGGTGTAGAATACATGAAAGCCGTTTTAGATGGCTTTATTGAAGTTGCCTACAAAATCTTAGAACGAGGTGGTACTCTCCAAGATTTTGAATTAGCTCAACACGAAGTCTTGAAAAAAATAAAGAGCGATGATATTGCAAATTTAATTCTAGAATATAACGATTATCGGATTTGGCAATCAGCATTACCTAGCCAATCCAAAGCTGTTGAATACGCTTTTCAGAAAGCACTTACTTTGATTGTTAGTGGTTAAACAGTGACCAGTTACCACTAACTACTAACAAATTCAAATAAAGTATCATCTAGCTCATAACCTAAAAGTTGAGCCATAGACTGTAAACGAGCTTTACTGGGGATACCTTGTTCTTTCAGCCAATCAGTTAGAAAAAACAGTTTGTGCATGAGAAAAATTTCTAATGCTTCAGGATTATATTGAATTCCTTCTCTCCTACTGAATTGATGCGGTACGAGCATGGCTGTGTAACGGACTAATTCTCCTGCTTTCCAATCTAGTAAAAAAGGTAACCAGGGATAGCGAGTATCCAATCGGATAAACCATAATCGAATTTCTGGAACTTCAGATAGTTCCCTCGGATCTCCTTGTTCTAGGGGGTAATTAATATCAAAGCACAACTGCTGCTCCTGAGTCGCGATCGCTCCCTCTTGCACTAGTTTTTCAATGACTGACACGGCGGGAGAGAGATTTAGGGAGTTAATACACTCGGTATTGAGTTGAATAGCGATCGTCATAATTCAGTGACAAGTGACACCTGACCAGTGACCAGTTAAGTACACTTTATACTTTACACTTCATCTTCCCTATAGTTTACAATTTAAATGCCCCTAGGGGGGATAAAGATTGTGGTATCTTAAGTAAAATAAAGTTAAGTAACAATTATTAAAAACGTTGGTTAATAATACTTTGTCATACTACGCTGCTTCTACTGCCTCAGTTCAAGCCGCACAGCAAAATAAAAATGCTGAGATTCCGTTGATGTGGAAAGTTGTCACTCAACCAGCATCCTCAGTCTTTGCGGCTGCAGTCTTTTTAGTGTCTGTACCAGTTTTTATCGAAGCCCCATTGGTACGAATGCTACCTTGGTTGAGCTTAGCTTTAACGGGTGGTTGGGTTTGGCTGAGTCTTAAATTAATGTCACGCTCCGCAACATATGTTTGGGGCGATCTGTTATTAGGGTTTAGTTGGAGTTGGCTAGCAGGCTCAATCTACTGGGGTTGGTTGCGTTGGGAACCCCTATGGCATTTGCCTGTAGAGTCTATTGGTTTACCTTTTGCCCTATGGTGTCTGAGCCGGAATTGGGGTAAAGTAGGAAACTTTTTTTACTTAGGCTCTCTATTTGGTACGGTTTTAACAGATGTATATTTTTATTTAGTAGATTTAATACCTTTTTGGCGTCAAATTATGCAGGTAGAGCCTACTGATGTATCGCTAATTCTGCAAAGTGCTGTGGCTCAGGTAAAAACTCCTTGGGGACAAGTGTGGGCGATCGCACTGGCTTTAGTTCTACTGTCTGTTGGTGTTTTGCCTTTACCTCAAAAGCAACGACATTGGTACGCTTTTAGCGGAGCTGTGTTAAGTACAATCTTGGTAGATTGCTTATTTCTGGTTGCTGCTGTTCTTGCGTAGTCACCTGACCAGTGACCAGTGACCAGTGACCAGTGACCAGGGGATGTTGCAGATCTTTACAATTAATGCGATCGAGTACTAGTATCCGCAAATCTTGTGGGTGTTAATAAGCGGTATATTAGTTTCTGATAGTGCTGTGTTGATTAAGCTATTGGCTCTGGTGTTTTTGTTCTTAGTTCTTTGCTCTCCTAAATTTGAGGCAAATAGCTCTTGACAAATAACCAATGAAGTCTCTTTGGCTTAAAGTTCTTATGTTATTGGATGGAAAGAGGTAAAAAAATCGTGAAAGGATTGGTGCGTTTATTAACTGTTTTTAGCTTGTTGTTGGGATGCTGGGGATGGTTGGGAATGCCACAAATAGCCCAAGCCGCTAGTTTTAATGGTGTTAGTTTTCATTCCACTCCAGTTTTGGCAGTAGAGGGAACTCAAAGTTTACGCAACCGCGCAGACGCTAAGCTGGCAGATGTGTATGGGAAAAGAATCGATCTGAATAATACCAACGTTCGAGCTTTCCAAAAGTATCCAGGGTTATATCCTACTCTTGCCAAGAAAATTATCAAAAATGCTCCTTATCAAAGGGTAGAGGATATTTTGAGCATCGAGGGATTGAGCGATCGCCAAAAACAAATCCTACAAGCTAATTTTGATAACTTCACTGTGACTGAGGCTGACGCTGTATTCACAGAGGGAGACGATCGCTATAACAACGGTATCTACAGATAAAAAAGGGACAGGGGACTAGGGATTGGCGACTGGGAAGTTAGTAGGGTGGGCATTCTCCACCGTTTGATAATGGTAGGCATTGCCCACTCTACTTTCTAGAGCGATGACAAATGACCCTATCTCAAGCGCCCAGACGCACTCGCGTTCGGGTTCGCCAGTTCCTGTGGTCTCGGGAGACCCTCCTACAGGACTGGACTCACTAATGACAAATGACCAATGACAAATGACCAATGACAAATGACAATTTGTGACGACTAACTCAAAGAGCGAATTTGATATTATAGTGGTCGGTGCTGGCGCTGCTGGATTATATACAGCACTTTGTATACCTGCCGATTTGAAAATAGGTTTAATTACTAAAGAAACACTGTCTCTATCAGCTAGTGATTGGGCGCAAGGAGGTATTGCTGCAGCCATCTCACCCCAAGATTCTCCTTCTTTTCACGTTGAGGATACCATGTGGGCGGGTGTGGGTTTGTGCGATCGCGAAGCTGTAGAATTTCTTGCTAACAAAGCCTCTAGCTGCATCCAATCTCTGATCGAATTAGGTGTTGCGTTCGATCGTCGTGGTAACGAACTAGCATTGACTTTGGAAGCTGCCCATTCCCACAATCGCGTTCTTCATTCTGCGGATACAACAGGTAGAGAAGTTATTACAACTCTGACAAACCAAGTTCTGCAACGCCCAAACATTCAAGTTATTCAACAAGCTTTGGCTTTGAATTTGTGGCTGGAACCCGAGACAAAACGGTGTCAGGGAATTAGTCTTTTTTATCAAGGTAGAGTGACTTGGGTGAAAGCATCTGCTGTGGTTTTAGCCACAGGTGGTGGGGGTCAGGTTTTTGCTCAAACGACAAATCCTGCTGTCAGCACGGGAGATGGGGTAGCAATGGCGTGGCGGGTTGGGGCTATTCTTCGAGATTTAGAGTTTGTCCAGTTTCATCCCACCGCCCTTACCAAACCCGGACGCTTTCTCATCAGCGAAGCTGTTCGTGGTGAAGGCGCATATCTAATCGATCGTGAAGGACGCCGTTTTGCATTTGACTATCACCCATCTGGCGAACTGGCTCCTAGAGATGTTGTCAGTCGTGCAATTTTTACTCACTTGCAACGCACTTCAGAGGATTTGGCAACGGCTAGCGTGTGGTTAGATATGCGTCCAATTCCTGCTGAAAAGATTCGCCATCGTTTCCCAAATATTATTAAGGTTTGCCAGCATTGGGGCATTGATGTTTTCTCAGAACCAGTCCCCGTTGCTCCTGCTGCTCATTATTGGATGGGTGGTATTGTCACTGATTTGGCGAACCGAACAAATATTCCAGGTTTGTTTGCTGTAGGAGAAACTGCAAGTACCGGAGTTCATGGAGCAAATCGTCTTGCTAGTAATTCCCTGTTGGAATGTATAGTGTTTGGCGCACAAATGGGTCAAGTGAAGAATGACATCAAAAAGAATGAACTTCAAGAATCCGATTTTATCCTTCACTCTTTATCCTTTACCCCTTCCAACAGTGAATGGGTGTCTCAGCAAGAATGTTTGGAAGAAGTGCGACAAAAACTGCCGCGTTTGGTATGGGAAAATGCTGGCATATGTCGGGAACAGTCTGGGATGGAGGCTGCGATCGCTACTGTTGAATCTTGGCAAAGGGAAATTGCTACTTTATCAATCAGTAAATTCTTAAAATCTTTACAGCCGACACAATCAGCTACCTTAAATTTACCGGATGTTGAGCGGCAAATACGATTGTGGGCAGAAACTAACAATCTACTGGATATTGGCTATTTAATTCTTAAAAGTGCTGCCTTTAGAACTGAAAGTCGGGGAGGACATTACCGTTGCGATTATCCTCACTCAGACCCCAGTTGGCAGGTACATACACTCGTACAGCACGATAAATGGTGGAAATCGTCGGTAATTCAGTGACCAGTGACCAGTGACCAGTGACCAGTGACCAGTGACCACTAAAATTGCTTATCTAGTTCCGCTACCGTATTTACTGTCTGGACCACCGTAATTTGGTGGTTCGTAATAATTGTTTGTGACAACTTTGTATGTAGTGTTTTCTGAAACATAGGCTTCTGAAGCATCGTCAACAAGGCGGTCTCCGACTGCCATTTCAGAGCTTTTCAGTTCGACTGTGTTAAAGGCTGCTGCTGTTTCGACAATTTTAGGCATTGTCAAATTCGACACAATTAAAATCAATGCAATGCTTGCGAGTCTTAAGCTGTTTCCCATAAGTCTCAGTAGATCCCTCTTCTGTTTGGTCTATTGAGCCTCAATTGATACTGTCAATTAGACTCAGATTTTCGACTTTATAAAAACTTATTCTTTTATAATTAGAAAGACTTAGCTCACTGACAGATGCTTGCAGTTAGCACCTGATGGTGAAGTAATTCTCATTTTTGTATTTCTTAATTAATTTTTATTACTTAAGTGCAGTTATTCACATCCTCCAAAAGGGTGACTTATAACTAAAAAGTACCACGAACAAAACTATCTAAAGTCTGATGTTGGATTTAATCGATAAAGTTAATATGTGTCTTTTACTTCTTTCACAAATTCTAATTCAGTATATTTACACAAATTCATAACGATTTTTTCCAAGAAGCTTGGCACGATACATGGCAGTGTCTGCTTGTCCGATTAGTGTTTCACTATCGTGACTGTCATTAGGGTAAATACTGATACCTATACTGGCAGAAATTGTGGTGATATGACCTTCCAAGACAATTGGCTCGGTGAGAATTGCCAAAATCTTTTCAGCAACTCTTGCTGTAGCCTGGACTTTTGGGATGGCTCGTACAATAACCGTAAATTCATCTCCTCCCAAACGAGCAACAGTATCGCCACTGCGTAGGGTGTTGTTTAACCGTTGGGCTACAGTCACTAAAAGACGATCGCCCATGTCATGTCCCAAGGTATCGTTGATTTGCTTAAAACCATCTAGATCGATAAAGAGCAGCCCCAGTAATAAGTTGTTGTTTCGCGCCCATTCTAAAGATTCCTGAAGCTGTTCGAGAAAAAACTTGCGATTTGGCAGACCAGTAAGAGGGTCGTGATATGCCATGTAACGCAAACTGTCTTCTTTCACTTTTAATTCTTGGTTGATACGGAATAATTCTGTAGCAGACCGTCGCAATTCTTCTTCGATGAGTTTGCGCTTGGTAATGTCTCGAATCACTCCTACCAAAAAGAAATTACCAGCCGCATCTTTGTGAAGAGAGCGTTTAGTAGCAATGGTATGGGTATTTCCACTGGCATCTGTAAATTCTTCTTCGCTTTCTTGAGGTTTCTGATTTTGAAAGATTAACTCATCTGAGGCTCGAAAAACATCAGCTTCATGTTTGGGGAAAAAGTCATAGTCAGACTTTTCTAATAATGCTTCTTTGGGATGACCAATAAATTTACAGTATGCTTCGTTGAGGACAATCCACTGATGTTTTTCATTTTTGACGAAAATCGGGTCTGGTATCGTGTTGATGACTTGATGCAAAAACTCTTTAGAACGTTTTAACTCTTCTTGACGATGTGCCATCTGATAAGTCATGGCAGTAGCAGAACCACATAAAGCGAACAATCCAGGTACTATTGGTATCCACCAACCAAAAAACAATGCAAGATCGGCAGTGCCTGTCAGTACAATTGCTGATAATAGAATCATTAAGAAACTTATACTTGTACGTTGCATTCGCTGTTTAGTGAGGATGCCAACGTAAGCGCAAGCGAAAATCCACGCATATTCTACAAAGTCAGTCCAAACTTTGAGTAAAGGTCGGCGATCGAGTGCTGCCGAAAGTAACTCGCTGATAAAATAAGCTTGCAGTTCAACACCTGCAACTGGTTTTGCCGTACCTATCAAACGGCTAGAGTAAGGAATTAAAGCCGAATCTGGGACGCTAGCTGCTGTGGAACCAATCAGTACAATGCGGTCTTTGAATAAACTTTCTGACACGTTCTTGTTTAAGACATCACGCATTGATACTGTTGGAAAATGACAATCATATTCTTTTGAATTTTTGCATTTAGCTTTGGGAAAGTTTGATATAATTTGGTAGCCGCGATCGTCTGCCCCTACGTACCCGCCATCGTGAGACTGAAAACGGTTAAATACTGCATTGCCCAACTGCAAAGACTTACCGTCACTGTCCGCTTTTTTGGGAGTAATACCTTCAGGCTTTAAGTAGAGTAAAGCAAGTTTTAAGGAAAAACTTACGTGTGGTACATCTTTAATGTGCCAGTATAAAATATTACGACGGACTTTTCCATCCGCATCATATAAGACGTTATTAAAACCTACTTTGTCCTGCTGATGGAGTATTAGAGGGGGTGCAACGCTAGTATTTTTATCATCATTTGACAAGAGTTCGATGCCAACTAGATTTGATATCGATCTAAACGTATTGAGTAATTCTTGATGACCTGGTTCTACAGGTAAATCGCGGTAAATATCCAAGCCAATAGCTCGAGGTCGGTGTTGTTGTATTTTTTGTATGAGTTCGGCAAGATCGCGATCCGGAATTGGCCACGAATCAGCTTCTCGTAGAGAAGCTTCATCAATCGCTACAATCGTAATGCGCTCTGGTAATGATTCAGAGGGGCGCAACTGAAAAAAATAGTCTAATGCTGTCCATTCTGAGGATTGCAAGAATCCAAGGGAGCGTAACAATAAAATAAACGCTGTCACGCTGATGGCTGTTAACGATTTTTTGCCTGCCTTGTAAAGTCTTTTTTTTACCGCTAATACAGACTTGAGTAGATGTTCGCTTACCTGCTTGTCCATTACTATCACTAATGAATTATGAATTATAAATTATGAATTATATCCTTCATAATTCATCATTCATAACTCATAATTCATCATTTATCCTTTCAGCTACTTTTGAAAAGCTTGGGGAAAGTTTTTAAAATTTCGAGGACCTTTGTAACCAGAAATTTGAGCTAATTTCTCTAACGGTTGTACGTTGGGATAAAGCTTTCCGTTGATTTGCCAAGTCGGAAAACCCTGAATCCCCGCTGCTTGGCATAAATCCGGACGGGGATTTTTTTGCCCTTGGGGATCGCATTCTATGGCGTTAATTTCCTTGTACGCTTCTTTACCAAAGAGTTGCTTCTGTTCGTGACAGTGGGGACACCACCAAGCTACGTATTCCTTGGTTCCAACTTTAGCCAGGTGACGTGCTAATTGAATTTCTGCTTCCCCAGAAGTGGTGGTAATATCCCAACCAACACCAGGTTTTGGTTGACCTGTTGGCGATATCGTGGGAGTATTTGAATTAGCGTTAGCTACAGGGTTGTTGACATTAGCGTAAACACCCAAGGTTCCAATTAAGGTCACCATGCCAACTACAATGGCGGTGAAGAAAATTTGCCCGATGTCTTCCCAGTTACGACCGATGAGGGTCAGAACTAACATACTAATAGAAAACAATGCCGAAGCGAGGCAGTAAATACAAACTGCTTGGATTTTGAAAAACAGCAGGTACATTAAGTAGCCACTGAAAATAGACATTGCGATCGCACCAGCCAACAATAGCAACCAAGTTGTGCTTTCTAGTTTGGTACGGATATCTTTCTTCTGTGCTGGAGCGAATGCAAGTGGTGCTAGAGCACAAGTCGCCATACCAGCATAAGCAATGAAGCCAAACAAGGCGAGGGGTAGACCAAATACTGTAGCGTACTCGCTTGACAGAACTAAATCGCAACTTTTGGTGGGACAGGCAGTACTTCCTTGTGTAAATTTTACGACAGTCAAATAAGCTGTTATTATTGCACCAAGAATTGCGATCGCTCCTATGAGTACGCGCGACCATCTGTGAATCCAGGGAGTAGAACGGCGGCGATTCATAAAATGTAATTACATAGGGACTAGGGACTAGGGACTGGGTATTGGGAATTTAGGTGAGACAATTGTTCTATGAATTACTGCCCATTCCCTAGTAGCCAATCCCCAATCCCTTATCTGAAATAGATTTAGATTCTCCTTTGGAGTTCCAGCCTTTGCGTGCGGCTTCCACAAACTGACTCACCCGATTTGGGTCTATAGGTTGTTCGCGGCGACCGTGGCGTTTGAGAGAACTGGAAACAATGACACCATCTGCTGCCTGTAACAGTGTAGCAATATTTTCCCACGAAGCTCCACTGCCTATGAATACGGGGGTTTCATTGGCAACTGCACTAGCTACTTCTAAATCTTTTAAATTAGTCGGGCTACCCGTAGACCAGCCGGACAAAATGACAGCATCCGCCAAACCACGTTCAATCGTATCCTCAACAGCAGTGGTGAGATTCACCGCACTTAATGGATTGGCGTGTTTGACTAGCACATCGGCGAAAATTTTGACATCGCTACCTAACTCCCGCCGATAGCGTAGGAGTTGATAAGCGTCTCCTTCAATGATACCTTGATCGGTTGCCATGACGCCTGTTAGCACGTTCACGCGAATAAACTGGGCTTTTACACAAGTGGCGATCGCCATTGCACTTCTGCCGTCATTCCGTAAAACATTAATACCTACAGGTATGGTAACCATATTTTGTATTCGCTGTGTCACCACAGTCATAGCACTTACGACTGCCGGATCTACCTGATGTTTCGTAAATGGAGCATCAAAAAAGTTTTCCACAATGATACCGTCAACCCCTCCACTTGCCAGAGCGGTTGCTTCTTGTTCGGCTCGGTCGATCGCGGCTTTGAGGCTACCGCCCCAACGGGGTGAAGTCGGTAACGGTAGTAAGTGAACTACGCCAATAATCGGTGTTCGGGTTTTAAATAGCTGATATAAGTCCACGTTCTTAACCTTAATCAGTGACCAGTAATCAGTGACCACCTGACCAGTGACCAGTGACCAGTAATCAGTGACCACCTGACCAGTAACCAGTGACCAGTGAGCAGTAACCAGTAACCGGCTGAGAGTTAACTAGTCTCTGAAACTAATCATTAGCTATTATTACCATTGACCATCGACCGTTGACTATTAACTGCTTGCGAATTCACCAAATTCTTTTTCCCCATTCACTGATTCCTGGTCACTGGTCATTGGTCAGGTGGTCACTGGTCATTGGTCACTGATTCCTGGTCAGGTGGTCACTGACCTATTCCCTTAAAAAAAAATAATATTTCTTCTGTCAGAAGATGTAACTTAGCGTTAAACGTTCTCTAAGATATGTTAAGATGACAGTTATATACAGAGGAGTTTGCCACTCAGCAAAGGCGAGGTATATTCCCCTTAGGGAAGTGTCTGCTTGTCAAAATTGCAGGCTGAACCTCAACACATGAGGTCGCATTACCGTTATAATGGCGTAGTTATGCGCTGTTTCCTTTGGGTAGCGACTTCTCGAAATAAGCCACACCTACTTGGTTGCGGCGAGATCGAGCAAATCAATTGTCGTTCTCATCAAAATCGTAGTAGAGGGCGGCTCCCCAACAGGTAAACTATTTATAGGCGCGTTGCGGTAATGTAAAATACCAGAGGGCATTTGTTAAGGAAGATTGAGCGATATTGTCAAAATTTTCTAAAGACTGTTTGTTTTTTTCCGGAAAACAGTTTCTCGAAGATATCATAGCATGAACTTCCAGTTTTTAGGTCATTGCTCCTGTTAGGTAGGCATGACCGAACAGGTTGTTGCGTGTAATGACTTAATAGAAAGGCAAGTGTCAGAGAATCAGAAGCTGGCACTCGCTTGAAAAAACTAACGATATAGAAGGAAAACCTCAAGGCTCTTTTATGATATGGGTGATAAGCCAACAATAGCCATTTCTCACCTAGGATGCGAGAAAAATAGAATTGACACAGAACATATGCTAGGACTGCTTGTAGAAGCAGGATACAGCGTAGATACTAATGAAGAGTTAGCAGAATACGTTATAGTTAATACGTGTAGTTTTATTGAAGCAGCAAGAGAAGAATCTGTCAGAACTCTAGTAGAATTGGCAGAAGCAGATAAAAAAATCGTTATCACAGGCTGTATGGCGCAACATTTCCAAGGACAGTTATTGGAAGAGTTGCCAGAAGCCGTAGCAGTCGTGGGAACGGGAGATTATCATAAGATAGTCGATGTGATTCAGAAAGTAGAACAAGGTCATCGGGTTAAGTTCGTAAGCGAACAACCGACCTATATTGCTGATGAAACAACACCCCGTTACCGTACCACAACTGAGGGCGTAGCTTATTTACGAGTTGCGGAAGGATGCGATTATCGCTGCGCGTTTTGCATTATTCCTCATCTACGTGGAAACCAACGTTCTCGATCTATAGAATCAATAGTTACCGAGGCTGAGCAATTAGCCAGTCAAGGGGTACAGGAAATTATATTGATTTCCCAAATTACCACCAATTACGGTACAGATATTTATGGCAAGCCGAAGTTAGCCGAACTACTTCGTGCTTTGGGGAAGGTTGATGTTCCATGGATACGCATGCACTATGCTTATCCTACTGGTCTCACTCCCGATGTGATAGCGGTAATTAAACAAAACAATAATGTCTTACCCTACCTGGATTTACCTTTACAACACTCCCATCCAGAAATTCTCCGTGCCATGAATCGTCCTTGGCAAGGAAGAGTAAATGATGCGATTATTGAACGTATCAAGGATGAACTGCCGGAAGCTGTGCTGCGAACAACGTTTATCGTTGGGTTTCCAGGTGAAAGTGATGAGCATTTTGAGCATCTGTTGCAATTCGTCAAACGCCATGAATTCGATCATGTAGGTGTCTTTACTTTTTCGCCAGAGGAAGGAACATCCGCTTACAACTTACCAAATCAGATTTCTCAAGAAGTCATGGATGAGCGACGAAACGCGGTGATGGAACTTCAGCAGCCAATTTCTCTCAAGAAAAATCAGCAAGAAATTGGCAAAGTCGTAGACGTTCTGATTGAGCAAGAACATCCTCAAACAGGAGAATTAGCGGGTCGTTCTGGTAGATTTGCACCGGAAGTCGATGGACAGGTGTTTGTTAAAGGAAATGCCCGGTTAGGGTCAATCGTACCAGTGACTATCCAAAATGCTGATGCTTATGACCTTTATGGTCAAATTGTCAATAACTAAGTTGTCATTTGTCCTTCGTCCTTTGTCATTTGTCCTTTGTTCTAATACAAATGATTAATGACTAATGACTAAAGACCAATGACCAATGACCAATAACTAATGACAAATAACTAAAAAGTAGGAGAATTAATGAACCTTTCGTTTCTAGATTTAGGGCTTTCCACTGAGCGCATTGAGCAGTTAGAAAAATTGGGTTTTACCGCACCAACTAACATTCAAGCACAAGCAATTCCACATCTTTTGTCGGGTCGTGATGTTGTCGGTCAATCCCAAACAGGTACGGGAAAAACGGCTGCATTTTCACTACCGATTCTAGAAAGAATTGATATCAGTCAAAAAGCAGTGCAAGCTCTGATTTTGACTCCAACTCGTGAATTGGCAATTCAGGTTCACGATGCTGTGAGTGAATTTATTGGCACTCAAGGATTGAAAGCTCTAGCTATCTATGGAGGTCAATCTATTGACCGTCAAATTTTACAGCTCAAGCGTGGTGTTCATATTGTTGTGGGAACCCCAGGTCGAGTTATAGATTTGCTGGAAAGAGGATGCCTGAAACTTGATAGAGTTAAGTGGATGGTGTTGGATGAAGCTGATGAAATGTTGAGCATGGGCTTTATCGATGATGTGGAAAAAATTCTGTCCCAAGCTCCAGAAGAACGTCAAACAGCTTTGTTCTCAGCAACAATGCCGCCATCAATCCGTCAACTGGTAAATAGATTTTTGAATTCTCCAGTGACAATAACTGTTGAACAACCTAAAGCTGCTCCTAATAAAATTAATCAGGTGGCTTATGTAGTTCCTCGTCACTGGACAAAAGCAAAAGCTTTACAACCAATTCTGGAAATGGAAGATCCAGAAACAGCTTTGATTTTTGTTCGCACTAGACGTACTGCAGCCGAGCTGACTAACCAACTTCAGTCAGCAGGTCATAGTGTAGATGAATATCATGGCGATTTGTCCCAGCAAGCACGGGAACGGTTGTTAACGAGATTCCGCAATCGTCAAGTCCGTTGGGTGGTAGCAACAGATATTGCTGCACGAGGTTTGGACGTTGACCAGTTGTCTCACGTCATCAACTTCGATTTACCTGATAGCGTAGAAACTTACGTCCACAGAATTGGTCGTACAGGACGTGCAGGAAAAGAAGGAACAGCGATTACTTTAGTGCAGCCTTTTGAACGTCGCAAGCAACAACTGTTTGAACGTCACATCAAGCAAAATTGGCAAGTTCTCTCAATTCCAACACGGGCGCAAATTGAAGCAAAACAGTTAGATAAACTGCAAGTTCAAGTACGGGAAGCATTAGCAGGCGAGCGTTTGGCATCATTCTTGCCAATTGTCAATGAGTTGAGCGAAAAATACGATCCTCAAGCGATCGCAGCAGCTGCATTACAAATCACCTACGATCAAACTCGTCCTGCTTGGTTGCAAACCGAAGATGTTTCAGAAGAAGATCTCGTACCTCCAACTCCCAAACCCAGATTGCGGTCAAATCGTAGTGGGGATCGCGATCGGCATCGTTCTTCCTGGACAGAAGGTGGTAACCAAGATGGAGACAGACGGACTCCCAAACCCAAACTTCGGACAGGTGGTAGCGGGCGTCGCGAATCTTCCAATCGCGAATCCTCCGGGCTGCCAAAGAAATTAGGTTCTAGCGCAGCTACCAGAGAATCAGCTTCATAGATTATTAGTGGTTAGTGGTTAGTAGTTGGTAGGACAACTAACCACTAACAACTAACAACTAACCAAGTCATCAATTTCAGCCCAAGCGTCAACGCTCTATATTTGTTGGGCTGCTTTTGCATTTGTACTAAAGACTTTCAAATAAAAAATTCAAATAAAAATCTGTTAACATTTTCTTGTCCTGCTAACATTTTCTTGTTCTGCTAACATTTCCTTGTCCTGCTAACATTTCCTTGTCCTGCTAACATTTCCTTGTCCTGCTAACATTTCCTTGTCCTGCTAACATTTCTTGTGGTGCGGGCATCCTGCCCGCAAGAAACGGGCGAGACGCCCGTTCCACAAGAGTTATGAATTATGAAATATACACTTCTTATTGTTTACCAGTTATCTTTTTCCAAAAGCTATACAATTGACTGCTGATTTGTGGGTACTTAATCATATTTTTCAGAAAGTCTTACCCCATGCTCGGCATATATTTCAAAACCTCGGTAAACAACAGCAGGTACTCCCTCAGCGTGCAATCTGTCCTCTGTGTCTAAATGAATTGCTGAAGGTTTGGGAGTGACAACAGCCAAATCTTTGAAACACCACCAAAAGCCACAATGTTTAGCTTCGATAATGTCTGTCCATACTGGACTGTAGTTGTCACCAAAACGCTTCAACAGTGCTTCAGCAACGATTTCTTGTGTAGCATCTAAAATCGAAGAAATGCTTGTTAATTGTTCGCCGATTGTATAAAAATATCCAAATTGTAAGTCTTCCAGAACAGCAGGATCGACAAGTTTCTCGCTCGCAGCATTTAAAGCTTTCTTAAACTTCAGTACTGGGTAGTAAAAAAAACGTCCTACAAAATTTTTATTTAAAACTATCCAAGAAACTGCTACTAGTGGATTATCAAACCAGATAATATGTTGGGGCGGTTCTAGTTCGGCAGATTCATAGGCTAACACGATGGCAGTTTCCGCTTGTTGTTTATCTGTAGGTGAAGTGTCCAAAGCAATTCTTATCCATTCATTTTGGATAATCGACATTAGGGCTTGTTGTTCGTGGCTAAGCTGTTTCTTTCCTTGGGACATAAATACATAGAGATAAAGAAAGAAATATTGTTTTCTTTCGTAGTACTAATATACTATGAAAGAAGGGATAAAAATCAACGTTGAGAATTTTGAAACCCTCGTCTTACAGGTTTTGCCTGTACAGTCAGGAGATTCTATCTGATACGGAAAGTCAACTCTCAATTTTAGGGTACTTATGAGGCAAGTCATTAAGCAGCTCAAAAAGCGATGCAAGCTCGATCTATACCATGCTGGTATAGGGTATCAGCTTTGGAGGTTAGATCGGTCAGAGTATGAAAAGTTAAGAGACAATAGCCTCCCAATAGCAGATGATTTTCGCTTCTATCTGGAGCTTTATCTTAGCGATCGCAAGCGAGATGATAGACTCAATTTAGCTGAAACATTCGTCATTTTAGAATGGATTTTTGGAGAGAGTAGTAGTTTATTTGATGACTGGAAAGGGTCTTTCTGTTTTCCTGTATTACTTGTAGTTAAGAAAGAGATAGGACGTCTATATTACTTAATCAATCTTTATGACCGGAGAGGTTCTGTTTATTTTAGTCTTTATAGAATCATAGAAAATAGTATATATGGTTATGAAACTCAAAGATTGCGAGAACCGTTTGAATTAGAGTTTTCTCGTCAAGAAATTAATTGCTTTTTAAATTACTTTTATAGTTATATAACTGAATATTTTCAAACTATGAAAGATATTATTTCACCTCAAAACTTTGTTAAAAAAATTGATTCTAATTTAATTTTATACGGTTATAAAAATGGAGAATACTTTGAGGATCAATACGATTCTGGAGATTCCTACCAAGAAGCTATTAGGATTTTTGAAGAAGTCGATGGAATTTTGTTAAAAAAAGCAGATGTTGATGCAATTTTACAAGAAATCACCAGTGAATCTATTGAGAGATAAGTTAATTGTTTAACTTGCAGCTTGTCTAATCTAATTTTATAGAAGGATTTCAGAGCGTATTTAGAGCTAACTTATAAATTCATTCTAGCGATTCCCACATTTGTAAGGTACAGTAAGAAAGAATGAATCGCAGCCTGTAGCAGATGGATTCAGATAAATTTATATCTCAACAGACTAAGAAATGCTATAGTTCGTAGTTGTGCTATCTTTTAAGGATGTCGTAACTACAAAGTTAATATTAGTATTATCCTCTATTTACTTAAATTATTATATAATTACAAGACTTAAGATTTTGATAAATAATTTCTAAATTTAATCTACAGTATTAGCGTAAAATGCGATCGTAAGCGGGCTTTACCCACAAGTTTTAGGTAGAATATTGTCTTGCTGTCAATTAATTATATATGATAATGAAATCACAGAATAGTCAATTTTTAGTAGCCTTAATAGGAAGTTGTTTATTCCTTAGTTCTTCTAATTTACTAGCTAAAGAAACTTCTCAACAACTCAACTTAAATCAAAGATTGTTAGCGCAATCGGATAGCAATCTTGATGTCAGTAAATATTTACAAAACAATAAGCCTGGAAGTTACAACTTTCTCAAAAATAAATTAAATGAAGCTATTGAAAATGCAAAAAGACCAGATCGAGAAAAAGTGGTTAATAACCTTTGGGAATTATCAATCAATAATTCTAGAATTAAGACAAGAATAAACAATGGTAAACTAGAGTTTCTTATGGCAAGTTGGAAATATGTCAAAAACCCAAATGAGGATTGGAAGCCCGGTTTAAAACAAATAAATAATCAGACTTGGTTAACAGTATCCAATCAAGTTAAAGAATTTTGTAATACCTGTAAAGGTTTAGGTATAAATATTCCTGGAAATATTATGCTTTCGCTGAGATTGCAACAGTATTTAGGATTGATTTTAAATAAAAACTCTAATAAAACACATTTTGTAGAAATGTGGGTCAAAGCTGAAGATTTAAGCAGACCTTGTATCGATCCAGAAATCAATGACTCTAGTTGTCAAGTATTACCTGTCCCCGTACCCGATAGTCATTCTAACTTACAAAAGATATATAAAAATTCTTATGAAGGTAATGGCGATCGTTATCCTTGGACGGGTTTGGGTTACACCTATGATTGGGGGAATCCTCAAAAACCTCACGTAGGGGCTAGTGAATTCCTCATTAATCCAGAACCCGGAAAATCGGTAGAAGTAGAACTGGTTTCTGTAACACCTACGCAAGAATACTGTAATAATCAGTATTTGCGATAGGTTGGTAAAACCCAATAAGTTTCATTTTGAGCCACACTCCTAGCCAGAAGCTAGGAGTTGGCGTTAACTTTTCGCCCTGACTCGCGTGTTGCTTTTTCTAACTTTTACGCACGCGCCACTTCTTATAACCAAATAGAGACATTACCAGTGAGAGTACCAACAGAGGTGTTAACGTTGATGACTCAGGTATCTTTACCGGTGGTTTAGTGGGAGGAGTTCCGGGTGGCTGTTCTCCTGGTGGAGTTACCGGAGGAGTTCCGGGTGGTTGTTCTCCTGGTGGAGTTACCGGAGGAGTTCCGGGTGGTTGTTCTCCTGGTGGAGTTACCGGAGGAGTTCCGGGTGGTTGTTCTCCTGGTGGAGTTACCGGAGGAGTTCCGGGTGGCTGTTCTCCTGGTGGAGTCACTGGAGGAGTTCCGGGTGGCTGTTCTCCTGGTGGAGTCACTGGAGGAGTTCCGGGTGGCTGTTCTCCTGGTGGAGTTACGGGTGGTACATTTTGTGCTCTTGAGGAATTATCATCATCTCCACCACCACCACCAAAGGCAAAAGGTAAAACTGCTAGGGGAATAGCACCAAGTACCCAAAAGGGGAATCCAGCCCCACGACTAGCACCCCCTGGAACTGTCTGGGATACAGCGCTGTCTTCAAGTAAAAAAGGAGGAACTAGGCTAGAAGATTCTCCAACTGGTAAATCTGCTGGTACAGCAGCAAGAAAAGAGTCTGGTTGTAGATCGATCCCGGTTATTGCAGCATACTCTTCAGGAATACCAAGCGGAGGACGGTTGTACTCTGCATTACTATTGTTGAACGGCAGTGACAGTACCTCAAGAACGTCGCTTTGGAGTTGTGCTTGATTGCCACTCTTTAATGAACGCGCTCCTTCAGAAAACTGACCTGCATAAAATTGTTTAACTTCTGACGGGAGATTTAAAGCCTGGATTTGTTGTCGAACATTGGGAATTTTTGCAGCTTCTTCTAGTAGCAAACGTCCGTAGGAGTATTTTAGATCGAGCAATCCGTCGCGCAAGCTTTCGGAGGCTCCACTTCTCTCTGGCGACCAGTAGAAGTTTTTCGTCACCTGTCCCAAACCTTGCACGGGTGTTCTACTAACTGGCTGTCCTAGAGTATATCTATATCCATCTAAAATATTTGGGTCGTCGTTTGCCCAAAATGAGGATAAAGGTACTAACGAAAGATTGGGGTTATTGCCGTAGAAAGCGGCAAAATTCTGATAGTTTGCTTGCCCACCTGCTGCACGGATAATTAACTCTTGGTAAGTTGGACCGTTATTGGATTCTACTATTTGTTGGAGTATTGTTGCAGACTTATCACAGCCCGCACCAAAGCCTACACTACAGGCGGGGATACCGCGCAGTTGGGTTAAATCCCGCCCGGACAATTGGTATTGAAGATAATTTGGCTCTAACCCTGGTTGGATTCCATAACGCCCTATATTCAGTTGCGCTAATACTTGCTGTGGTGCAGTAATCAGCGCTGCCGTATAAGACATAAACGCAATTGTAGTTTTTACTATACGGGATTTAAACAAACTCAACCTCCACTCTTCCTTAGTCTGGTTTGCGATTTTTATATGGTTTTAACGAACAAAACTCGGTGCGTAGGTGTTATGACGTAGGAGACGCAACTAAGTTCTGCGGTGCGTTAATATTTATGGTTATTCCCGTACCTTGGAGGTCTCCTCCTGTTACAGGATGGTATAAAACGAGTCCACGACTTGGTTGATCGAACAGATAACCTCGTCTGGAAGGCTGTACTTTACCTTGCTCAACTAAGGAAACAAAGGATGATAAGTATCTTTGTATACTTTGTTGATTTTGTGTATTTGCTTTTGTATGATTCTGGATGAGCTTCATAAACAAATCAACGGTACGCTCGCCTTGTTCTTGGATCGGCGTCCCTTGGTCTAGAAAAGATGTTGCTACCAGCGCTCCATTGATTTGTTGTACTTTGAAAAGGGTATAGTAGCGCCCTGGTTTTTGTTTGTCATTGGCATAACATACCCAAGCTCCCTCTGCATTTTGCACAAAACCTTGCTGTGCTAAGTAGGAAAGTGGAGAATTTTTCTGCTGATTTGATGCTGGAGGTAACAAACCCTCAACAGTGTTATACGAGCAAATCTGTTGCACATTTGTACTATTTGTATTCTGCTGTTGGGGACTTGTAGTATTTGTATTGGTGGGCTTAGTTGGAGTTGCAGGTAATGGTGCAGTATTTGTATTGGTGGGCTTGGTTGGAGTTGCAGGTAATGGTGTAGTATTTGTATTGGTGGGCTTGGTTGGAGTTACAGGTAATGGTGTAGTATTTGTATTGGTGGGCTTAGTTGGAGTTGTAGGTAATGGTGTATCCTGTGCGTTACTGACAGCAGACATAACAGTCCACGCAGATACGGAGAGAGCACATACACTTAATAAATGAGCGAGTGTATTCATAAGATTTACGTTTCTATACTTGGCAAACAAACTGGGGCAGATGGGTAGACGTGCCCGTTTTGAAAGAGTTGATTTTCCTCTGTTGAGATATCAAGTCAGAGGTTTGCGCGAGCTAGTTCTTGTATTGACAAAAAGCTAGCTTACGACTTAATATGTTTAACGGGTTTATGCGATCGCCCAACCTAGCCATAGGATTTTAGAAATCCACCAGGTAAAATTTTCCTAAATCGTTCGTTGTTTTTGTTGTCCTGTTGGTACGGGTTTGTTGCTTAAATTATTTTTTACACAACGTTTTTTAAAATTAACCTCCCATGAGAATTAGGCTTTGCCAAAGGGTGTAAAGTAGATGCACTCTGCTTTATGCCTGCTTCATAATGGGTGGGAGAAGGCACTTTAGTTTTATAGCTCGAAGGCTGAATTAGCTTGAGCTTTGTCTTATTTTTAACAGTTCAGCAGGCAATGTTCTTCCTACTTAGGGGCGATTGCGATCGAAATCTTAAGTATGAGTTAAGTATGACTTAACCCATATTTAGTAGAGTCACCGTTCTAGCCTACACTCATTAGTCTGAATATTAGCTTTACAGTAACTTACTGGTTCTCAGAGTGTTGTTTTTACAAAATTCTTACATACTCATCATACATCAGTCCGAAAATATATGCTGATTCATTATTTGTCTGTAACAATCCTTGTTATGAAATCTTGGCATAAGGTTGGGGATTAGGGATTGGGCATTGAAAATTTACCCTTCTAGGTATTGGGATTACTGTCTTTAGGTAATATCGGCAAGGACGTACATAGGCAGAGAGGTCAAAAACTTGATGCAATACTGCATTCAGGGAGCGAATGCCACCACCAATAGAAGTATTTAGTGAACCCTTAATCGCGAGATCGTATTCCCGAACAGTTCAGCAGGCAATGTTCTTCCTACTTAGGGGCGATCGCGATCGAAACCTTAAGTATGAGTTAAGTCACACTTAACTCATATTAGTAGAGTTACCGTTCTAGTCCATGTTAGGGAATCTTGGCATGAGATTGGGGATTAGGGATTGGGGATCGACCATCGAGTACTTACTCCCTTCGATCTCTAAAATTACCGATCTTTGTAGGGTGGGTACTGCCTACCAAAGAGCAAATGGTGAGCAGTACCCACCCTAAGTGTTTAGGTAATCATAAGAGCACGCCCAGGGAGTAGTTATCTCCCCTGCACCCCTACATTACCTGTACTGCACCTCCATGTTTCCTATGTCTCCCTCCCTTACCCTACCCCCATTACCCAAATTACTCTTGTTCTAAAGAATCTTCAGCGTCCTCTTCACTAAGAGCCTCTGAATTTTCATTGTCTTGAAGCTTCATTGCACCAAAGGAGTAATCCACTGCAACCTTGACGATATCAAAGTAAGCAGGTCGATTCTTTTCATCAATAACTGCTAAACCAAGAGAACCTAACACCAAAATAATTAGAATAGAAGGGAGTGCGCCAAAAGATAATACATTTAAGGCGCTGTGTTTGTGTTTTGTCATGATTTAAATGTTGAGTTGTGACAATTTCTTGGCTGACTAGCATTCAGCCAAAAAAGCGATCTTTTGTGTTTTTTAGTAACCTTTGATTGAGTACCAATCAATCAGAGGTTATTTAGTTCCTTTCTGGTCTTCTGAACAGGGATTGGGATTGCTGTCCCTAGGTGTATCGACAAGAAGAGCGTACACAGGTATATAAGTCGAAAGCTTAACGCCATGCTACGTTAAGAGAACGAATACTATCGCCAAAACATTTTTAATAACCTCCCACAAGAATTAGGCTTTACCTACAGGCAAAGGTAGATACACTCTGCTTAATGACTGCTTCAAAGTGGGTGGAGAGAAGGCATTTTACATAGCCCGATCGTTCGTTAGCTCGCTCCGCAGCCGATATAGAACGGGCGAGGACGCCCGTTCCACAAGATAGATAATTTATTTGTTGGAAATGCCTTAACTCACTCAGCAGAGTCACTGCCGTAGCCTACACTCATCGATTTGAGTATTAACCTCATAGTAGTTTACTAACCTTCAGAGTGTTGTTTTTATTAAAAGCTTACACATTCATCATACATCAGTCCGAAAATATATGCTGATTCACTATTTGTCTGTAACAATCCTTGTTATGAAATCTTGGCATAAGGTTGGGGATTAGGGATTGGGCATTGAGAATTTACCCTCCTAGGTACTGGGATTACTGTCCCTAGGTAATATTGGCAAGGGCGTACATAGGCATAGAGGTCAAAAACTTGATGCAACACTGCATTCAGGGAGCGAATGCCACCACCAATAGGAGTAGTTAGTGAACCCTTAATCGCGACAGCGTATTCCCGAACAGTTCAGCAGGCAATGTTCTTCCTACTTAGGGGCGATCGCGAGCGAAACCTTAAGTATGAGTTAAGTGTGACTTAACTCATATTAGTAGAGTTACCGTTCTAGACTCCACGTTAGGGAATCTTGGCATGAGATTGGGGATTAGGGATTGGGCATTGGGCATTGGGCATTAGTAATATTTATTAGTAGATCTCCCTTGTGTCTCCTATGTCTCCTTCCCTCGCCTTACCGTCACTACCTACTTTCAACTTAGAACAGACACTACAGTCTGTAGAACAAATCAAGAATACAACATCACAAACAGTTCAAACTGCTATATCTTCGTCTCTAAATAACTGGTTTGAGCAACACCCAATACTATCGAGGATAGTACAACTTCTTGATGTAGCGGCTCATCATCCAATTATCAGTGTAATTCTCCTGCTTTTCACTGTTTCCATACTCTCTAGTTTTGTCAAAGCTATCAGTAAGTTTATTGAAACTGTATGTCTGTCACTTTTACAACTCCCATGGAGAGGGCTTCAGCTTCTCGTCAAAATGGGACTTCAATCGTTTGGCAAAATTAGGGCTTCGGGTGCAAAACAAATGACAAGTACTCAAATGAGTCACTATACACCATCTTTACTACCTGAAAAGGCTAAACCAGTTTTCCAGGATAAGCAGCAAAGATTATCAGATATTTCCATTCGCTTAGAGGAAATTCAAAAAGAACAGAACAAGCTTTTACAGGAAGTCGCGGAAATTTTGGGAATCAGTGACCAGTGACCAGTGACCAGTGACCAGTGACCGGTGACCAGTAACTAGTAAGCAATTCAAAATCTAAAAAGTTCCCGTCTTTACAAAGACTTAAGGTTAATGTGTATTTTTAACAAATAATATATGAAATGTATGTAAAGTATATTTTTATTGCTTTAGTATCAAAAGGATTTGAATAGTACATAATCCTATTGGTTTAAAGAATGAAAATGATATAAGCTAGATTTATATATTAAATGCTGAGTCTATTTAACCTGTTGGGCAAGACGGATTACCACATTTTTTATCGGAATGTCCAATGGTACGCAAAAAGTTCATAATAAATTAAATTTTTTGCTATTTTTAAAAGCATCTGGGGACTTTTAAACGCTTAATTCGTCCCCCATCAAGATACCCACCTATATAAATTGGGAATTGCTCTACCAAAGAAAAACGTAAATATGATTCTTTAGCAAGATGATAAAGGTGTCGATTGATTTGCTGTCAATCAATACCGAACTCAGAATGAAAAATCCGCAGTTTTACTATAGACAACTACTAAGCTAACAACACTTAATTAAGTAAGAGGTAGATCGCAATGAATCCAGAAAACAAAATTTCACCAGCTTTTGAACCATTTCTTGCTGAAATGGGAGAAGATGACAAACGGGATGCGATTGTGATCTACGAAGCGCCGCCTAGTGAGGGCTTACCACCAAGAGGGCGTTTGCGCGAACTAAAAAAGCGGTTGCTCCAGGTTCAAGAGCAAGCAACTATTCAAGTGGCGGCTGAAATCTTTGATGATTACCAAGAAGCCACTCTGGACAAAGGATATCACAACGAACCTCTGGAATTCTCTACTATTGGTTCCGGTGCATTGCCAGTAGCAACGGTTGAAGTCACTCCCAAAACGTTGGAGGCTTTGGTAGAACAACCTAATGTTGTTGCTATTTTGCCAAATCAAAAAATCCACCTGATTCAGCCACGAAAAATTGAATATTCTGAGTTATTCGCTGAGGAAAGTAGAGAAAACTTTACCTGGGGACTCAGACATCTGGATATTCCCAGCTTATGGGACAAGACTACTGGAGAAAACATCAACGTCGCTGTTTTAGATACGGGCGTGTATGCGGCTCATCCAGCACTCCAAAAACGAGTTAAAGAATTTGTTGTCATCGATCCCCTAGGGAGGCGAATTAATGCGTCTCCTGCTTTTGATTGCGGACAGCATGGAACTCATGTTTGTGGAACGATCGCCGGAGGACAAACTGCTAGAGGTTTATCTATTGGCGTTGCACCGCAAGCGAATTTACTAGTTGCTGGGGTGTTAATTGGCGATACCACTCTCAGGACTTTATTGGAAGGTATCTCTTGGGCTATAGAACGAGGGGCTGATATTATAAATATGTCTTTGGGTTTAAGCTACTACGAACCTCTGTTCGCGGAGGTACTTGACATCCTCTTGAATCAGTATGGTATTTTACCAGTAGTAGCGATCGGCAACGAAAACCACGGTAATACTAGCTCACCAGGTAATGCATACAATGCCTTCAGTGTGGGTGCAATAGAAAAACTGCCAGACGACAGGGTTGATGTCGCTTTCTTTAGTAGCGGAGCAAGCCTTGTGTTTCCTGGAGACGAATCAAACAGTTTGGTAACAAAGCCAGATGTTGTTGCCCCAGGTGCTCAGGTCTACTCTTGCATACCACCGACGAAAACACCAAACGGAACCTACGAGTATAACTATATGGATGGCACTTCTATGGCAACCCCACATATTGCGGGTGCGGCAGCGCTATTAATGGCAGCTAAGCCAACGGCACCTGTAACGGAGATTATGACTGCACTGAAGGAGACGGCAAAACATCCAAACGGAAACGACCGTCGCCCTGACAACCGTTGGGGATGGGGAGTGGTGCAACCCGTGGAAGCGTTAAATGCTCTTAGTAGTTGAAGGCCTCCAGGAAAGTGCATCATGTACTCAAATAACACGACTTTAAAGAAAAACAAAATCAGTTCTGAGTTCGCATATCGGTTGGGCCACCTGGCCCCCCAACAAAAAGTAAGCGTGATTGTGTTTCTAAAACTGGACGATCGTTCTGACAACCCAGTTAATCCACGCTTATCTAGAGCCGAACGGCGAGCCACAATGGAAGGTATTCGTAACTCAGCCACGCAAGCTCTCAGTTACATAAAGAAGATTATTCAGGATTTTGGCGGCCAGGAATTAGCGGAAAGACCCGACGCCTTGGGTTCAATTCCTATTGAGATATCGGCTGCAGGAGTGAAAGCTCTTGCTGCATCCGATGCTGTTAAAGCTGTTTTGGAGGAACAAGAAATTGTTCCGGCAAATGGCATTAATAGGGTTTACATTCACAACCGCGAATGCTAGAATGGTATATCTTGTTAATGTGGATACTTTTGTCTAAGAAAGCTATTAGTTTTTATTATAGCTCCTCTTAGCGAAAATTTTGCAAGCGTTGGGGACACAATTTAAGAATTATTTCGTCTTTTTCTCCAGACACCCAGTTAGCAAAACGTTGAGCCGAGGGCGGTACGATCGCGAGGGGATTACTGAAGCCAGAAAAAACGTAAAGACCTTCATGTCCTGAAATAAGACCGATTACAGGAAGTGCATCATGACTGAATGACACCAAACAGCGATGCCAAGTTCCCGGCAAATCGCCCAAAATTGGCAGTATTTTTTTCAACCCCTGGCGCATTGTTGTTTCGCTTTCTGCCGAATCAATATGAGCGAAGGGGTTTGTTAATGCGCGACTGATTTGGCCGAATCGGAAGCTACCATCCTTAAATTGAACAGCACCTGTATCGAGAATAGGGGGTACAACTTCACAATCTGGTTGCGTCCACACTCGATCGCTTTTAGAAGATACAGTTTCCAATTGAAACCGATTGAGATGTGCGGGCATAACTAATGTACGCAACTGCAAATTCTCTACAGGTGGGGTTTTGAGCATTTCCGCATGAGTGAAATACAGCTTAATAGAAACGTTAGATGACTGAAATAATTGTCGGCTGAAACCACCCACGCAAACAACAGTGTTCCCACCATAGTACGTTTCTGTAGTAGTCCGTACTTCAGTAAAGTTTGATGAATTTGAGGAGTAGGGGCGCAATGCCTTGCGCCCCTCCAAGTATAAAGATTGGAGATTTATCGCCCGCTCAAACTTTATTTCGCCTCCAGCACGCAAAAAAGCTGTAATATAAGCTTGGGCTGTTTTTTCTGGATGAATGTGACCGTGTTTGACAGTTAAAGCACCTGCGATCGCATTTGGGTTTAATAAAGGTTCTAGTTCGCACGCTTCTTTAACGTTGAGTAATGTTGGAGGAATGGCAAAGCGAGTGTAAGACGCCGCCACCTCTTCAGGATTGGTGTCAGCAGGAATCGTTAAAAGTAAATCTAATTCTCGAAATTCAGTATCAAAATCTAATTCTTCTGACAGAATTTGATGGCGTGCAATGCCTTCAGCACATAATTGTTTAGTTAGTGGAGTTGTACCAGACCAAAACGCGATTCCACCATAACTATATTTAGTGGCATTTTGTGGCGTTGCGTGTTGTTCTAGCAGCAATACTGCATACCCCTTTTTCACAAGTTCGTAAGCAAGTGCAGCACCCGCAATACCAGCACCAACAACAATCCAATCGTAAGTAGGGGATTGGCGATTGGGGAACTCGGGGTCCCCTCTGGGGATAAGGGGCAATAGCGATTGGGGATTAGTCATTAATTGAGGTAAGATTGCGATCGCTACAAACTAGTATTTTTATACTACGTTGAGTAGTATAGTACTAAAGTCTAAATATATCAAAGAAATTATGGTTCAAACGATACAGGCAAAAGATATTAATCTAGCTCAATTAGGAGAAATATTTGGGTTAGAACGTATAGAGGACGAGCAGTTTTTTCGAGAATGGCAAGATAATTTGCCGGAACTTAGTGACTTGGAGAAGCAACTTCTCGACGAAGTTAGGTACGAGTTTCTTCATTTATCACAATATGAAATACTGGAACCTGTCGTCAAAATGGTTGTGCTGTCACCTTTATTAAGGTTAGCAGGTTTTTATCGTCCACCTTTTTACATTGCTGCTGAAAAGGGGATAGAGATTGCATCCAAAGATGAGGGTACAATTGTACGCGGGCAAATTGACATTTTGGTATTTCATCCTCGTTTCTGGATTATTACAGTTGAAGCAAAACGAGCACAATACTCTCTAGAGGCTGCAATTCCTCAAGCACTGGCATATATGTTAGGTAATCCTGACTCTGAAAAACCTGTGTTTGGTTTTGTAACCAATGGCAGAGAATTCCAATTTCTTAAATTGACCAAACAAGATAAACCAAAATACGCTTTATCTTATACATTATCGTTAAATCGTGGTGACGATCTGTACAACGTGTTGAGAGCATTAAAGCGCTTTGGAAAGATCGTGATTTAGTAGATTGGGGATTGGCGATTAGCGATTAGACCTAGGCGTGAAAAAGATGTAGGGGCGCAAGGCATTGCGCCCCTACCAAGACTCTCAGGTAATGCATAATTAATTTCTGGAGATGTCTATTGGGGATTGTATACTGTGACTCGCCCCTTCTTGTACCCAGTCCCCAGTCCCTAATCCCCAGTCCCTTACCTGTACAACCACACCCGCAACAGTGAGAGTAATTGCTCGGTGTCTACTGGTTTGGGAATGTAATCTGATGCACCAGCTTCAATGCATTTTTCTCTGTCGCCTTGCATTGCCTTGGCAGTTAATGCGATGATTGGTAAAGATTTAAATTTACTGTGCTTGCGAATTTGACGTGTTGTTTCATAACCATCCATTTCAGGCATCATCACATCCATTAAAACCACATCAATAGCTGGTGTGTTTTCCAAAACATTAATGCCATCTTTACCATTCTCTGCGTATAAAACCTGTATTTGATAGCGCTCTAACATACTTGTCAGAGCAAAGATATTACGTACATCATCATCGATAATGAGAGCTTTTTTGCCCACAAGTACGGGATCGGTAGTATGCAACTGTTCCAATATTTGTCGCTTGGGTGCGGGTAATTCTGCTTGAACTCTATGTAAGAACAAGGCTGTTTCGTCAAGGAGGCGTTCTGGAGAACGTACACCTTTGACAATAATTGTTTCTGCTAAGCGTTGCAGTTGAATGTCCTCTGTTCTAGTCAACTCCCTTGCAGTATAGACAACGATCGGCAGTGCTTCACCATTGGGATGTTGCTTGATGTGCTCGATGAGTTCAAACCCATTCATATCGGGTAAGCCCAAATCCAGAACTACACAATCAAAACGCTGATTGCGTATCGCTTCTAGGGCTTTAGCACCAGTACTTACAGCAGTGGTAACAACATCACTATTGCCAATCAATTCTACAATGCTATACCTCTGAGTCTCATCGTCTTCTACAACCAGCAGATTTTTCACCCGACGCTCAACAAAACTTTTAATCTTAGTCAACGCTTGATGCAACTCCTCACTACCGAGCGGTTTTTTCTGGTAAGCAATTGCACCTAGTTGCAAGCCGCGTTGCCTTCCATCTTCCACAGTCATGATATGCACTGGGATGTGACGGGTCTTCGCATCGTGCTTCAAGCGATCGAGTACCGTCCAACCATCCATTCCTGGTAAACGGATATCAAGAACCATCGCTGAAGGTTGAAATTGCTGTGCGAGTGCCAAACCCGTACTACCATTATGAGCAACAATGCACTTGAATTCCATCTGTTGCGCCCGATCTAAAAGGATGCGGGCAAAATTTAAGTCATCTTCCACAATGAGAAGTACGCGATCGCCCTCTTCGAGGTTACCCCTGTCATCAATAAGGGGAGTGGGAGGGAGTGGGAGAGGAGAGGAGGGGGAGACGGGGAGAGTGGGGGAAGTTGGAATTTTTGAATTTTGAAGGGGTAATTTTGAATTGTCTTGTCCGAATTGAGGTAAGTAAAGTGTAAACGTACTACCCTCACCTAGGCGACTGACAAGCTTAATTTCTCCACCTAGCAGGCGGGTAATTTCGCGGCTAATGGACAAACCCAAGCCCGTACCACCATACTTACGACTAGTCGTACCATCTGCTTGTTGGAACGCCTCAAAAATGATTTTCTGTTTCTCAGGTGCAATGCCAATACCTGTATCGCTGACAGCAAAACCAATGACAATTTGAGCGCGATTTAAAGTTTCGCGATCGAGACTCCATCCCTGTGTTGCGACAAAGATCCGTAAGCGGACTTCGCCACGCTCTGTAAATTTAAAAGCATTGGAAAGGAGATTTTTCAACACTTGTTGCAAACGTTTGGCATCAGTTTGAAGACTTCTTGGGAGATCGGGAGCTAATTCAATGACGAAATTGAGTTCTTTCTCAACAGCAACTTGTCTGAAGGTACGTTCAATCTGCTCGTATAATTCCCCAATCAAAACTTTGTCTATGTCAATTGACATCGTTCCCGATTCGATTTTAGCTAAGTTAAGAATGTCATTGATTAATGCTAAAAGATCTTTACCCGACGAGTAAATTGTGCTACAATATTGGACTTGCTTCTCAGTTAGATTACCATCTACGTTATCTGCTAGCAATTTAGCCAGAATTAGCAAACTGTTTAGCGGTGTCCGCAATTCGTGAGACATATTTGCCAAAAACTCAGACTTGTATTGTGACGAAAGCGCCAGTTGTCCTGCTTTTTCTTCCAAAGACCATCTTGCGTATTCAATTTCTTGATTCTTGCGTTCGACTTCTTTTTTTTCTGCGGACAGTAACTCTGTCTTTTCTTCAAGTTCAGCGTTTAACTGCTGCAATTCTTCGTTAGATTGCTGTAACTCATGCTGCTGTTGAATCAGAAGTTCTTCCGATGCTTGTAACTCAGCCGCTTGTTGTTCCAATCGTTCGTTACTCTGCTTGAGTTCTTCTTGCTGAGTTTGCAACTGTTGCGCTAAAGTTTGAGACTGTTGCAGCAGTTGTTGAGTACGAGTATCAGAATTAATCGTATTTAATACGACACCAATAGTTTCAGTCACTTGGTCTAGGAATGTTAGATGAATGTCTTGAAAACGTTGAAAAGAGGCTAGCTCGATCGCTGCTATGACTTGATTTTCAAACAGTACAGGTAGTACGATGATATTCAACGGTTTAGCTTCTCCCAAACCAGAAACAATACTGATGTAATCACTCGGTACATCTGTTAGTATAATTTTTTGCTTTTCTAGAGCACATTGTCCAACCAATCCTTCCCCTAGACGGAATTGGTTAGATAGGTGCTTGCGTTGCTGGTAAGCATAACTACCTAGAAGCTTCAGTATTGGCTGCTTATCAACAGAATCCATCGCATAGAAAACGCCTTGTTGTGCGCCTACTAACAGTGCAAGCTCTCTAAGAACCATTCCAGAAACCGTTTCCCGACTTCTTTGACCTTGCAATATTTGGCTAAATTTAGCTAGATTGGATTTCAGCCAATTTTCTTGATTATTTTTAAGAGTTGTCTCCCGTAAATTGATAATCATTTGGTTAAACGCTTGCGCTAACACTCCAATTTCATCTTGGCGCTTTCCGGTAGATACACTCAGTGATAAATCTCCTGTTGCCAACTTTTGAGTTACTTGAGAGATTTCTTGCAAAGGTTTAGAAATATTTCTATTGAGATAAATAGCAATTAAAGTTAAAAATAGAAAAGATAAAGGAATACCATAAACAAGAGTATCAATTGCTTGTTTGGTAGCTAATTGAGTTGAGAGAGAACGCTGTTCTAATAATTTACGCTCCTCAGTTTCCATCTCAGTAATTATGCGACTGATTTCATCCATCAACGTTTTGCCATTATCTGTTCTTAAGAATTGCCTTACAGATTCAATCCCTTGTTTTTCTTGTAAGAAAATCGAGTTTTGAATGTTAACTAATTTCCGGTCAATTACTGGTTTTAAGGCATCTATCCTACGCTGCTGATTGGGATTATCTGCTGTTAAGTCACGAAGATTTTTGACTGTCTTGTCAATAACTGAAAGTGAAGTGTTGTAAGGCTCCAAATAACGCCTGTCCCCAGTCAGTAGGTAAGCGCGTTGTCCTGTTTCAGAATCTTTAAGCTGAGAAACTAAATCATTTAACTTTCCAAGCACCTCATAAGTATGGGTTTGCCAGCGAGAATTTTCAATGAGATTATTTGTAGTGCGGTATGCAATGAATCCAACAGTACCGAGAATTGCTAACCCTAATGCAAAACTTGCGCCTATCTTGTAGCCAATTCTTAGATTAGAAAACATTTTTTAGCAAATAATAATAATTTAGATTTTGGATTCCTCTCGTTCCCAGGCAGAGCCTGGGAACGAGGAAAACTGGTCACTAGTCACTGGTCACTGCTACCTATACAACCACACGCGCAGTAGTGAGAGCAATTGCTCGGTATCGACTGGTTTGGTAATGTAATCTGATGCACCAGCTTCAATACATTTTTCTCTGTCACCTTGCATTGCTTTAGCCGTCAACGCCACAATGGGTAGAGATTTAAATTTACTGTCTTGACGAATCAAGCGAGTTGTTTCATAACCATCCATCCCAGGCATCATGACATCCATTAACACAACATCAATATCTGGTGTTTTTTGTAAAAGTTCGATGCCATCTCTACCATTTTCAGCATATAGAACCTGCATCTCATAGCGTTCTAACATACTGGTAAGAGCAAAAATATTGCGTACATCGTCATCTATAATGAGAACTTTTTTGCTTACAAGCACCGGATCGGAACTTTGCAATTTTTCCAGTATTTGTTGCGTTGGTGGTGGCAATTCAGCTTGAACTCTATGCAGGAACAAAGCAGTTTCATCCAGAAGACGTTCTGGAGAACGTACATCTTTAACAATAATTGTCTCTGCCAAGCGTCGAAGTTGAGTTTCTTCTGGTCGCGTTAACTCTCTTGCTGTATAAACAATAATTGGCAGTGCTTCACCATTGGGATGTTGCTTGATTTTTTCGATGAGTTCAAACCCAGTCATATCGGGTAATCCCAAATCGAGAACGAGGCAATCAAAATGTTTGTCTTGTATAGCTGCTAACGCTTCAGTACCACTTTTAACGGCAGTGGTAGCAACGTCACTGTTACCAATTAATTCTACAATGCTCTGTCGTTGGGTATCATCATCTTCTACTACCAACAAACTCTTGACTCGACGTTCGACGAAACCTTTGATCTTGTTTAACGCTTGATGCAACGCTTCGCTGCTAACTGGTTTTTGTAAGTAAGCAATTGCACCTGATTGCAAACCACGTTGCCGCCCTTCCTCAACTGTCATAATATGAACTGGAATATGACGGGTTTTGAGGTCATGCTTCAAGCGGTCGAGTACCGTCCAACCATCCATACCCGGTAAGCGGATATCTAAAATGACAGCAGCAGGCTGAAATTGCTGTGCTAAAGCTAACCCCGTACTACCGTTGGTAGCAACGATACATTTAAATCCTTGTTGCCGTGCCAAGTCTAACAGAATGCGCCCAAAATTCAAGTCATCTTCAATAATCAGCAGCAAGCGATCGCCTTGTTCAATATTTCCCCGGTCGTCAATCAAGGGATTGGCAATTGGGGTATTGGGAGTTGGGAATGAATGAGTGTTGAGATTAGTAGATAAAGTAGAAGTGGGAGTTGGGATATCAGGGAGTTCCCAAGGGGTGGAGTTGGGAGATGGGGGGATGGGGGGAGTGGGGGATGGGGAGAGAGGAGGATGGGATAAGTCGCTTTGCGGTGAGGAATGAGATTGACTAGTCATTTCAGAAGGAGACAATGAAGAAACTCTGTCTCCGTGTCGCCATATCAACGAGTCCTCATATCCTCTAGCTTGGGGTAAGTAAAGCGTAAAGGTGCTTCCTTCACCTAAGTGGCTAACCAGTTTAATTTCTCCACCTAACAAACGGGTGATTTCTCGGCTAATTGACAAGCCCAATCCCGTACCGCCATACTTACGACTAGTTGTGCCATCAGCTTGTTGAAACGCTTCAAAAATTATCTTTTGTTTCTCGTTAGCAATGCCAATACCTGTATCGCTAACAGCAAAGCCGATAACAGTGAGGGCGCGATTTAAAGATTCGTGGTGGTGAGACCATCCCTGAGTTGCGACAAACATCCGCAAGCGGACTTCTCCACGTTCAGTAAACTTGAATGCGTTGGCTAGCAGGTTTTTTAGCACTTGCTGCAAGCGTTTGGCATCTGTATGAATGCTTCTGGGAAGGTCAGCAGCAAGTTCGATGTGGAAACTAAGGTTTTTGTCAGCAGCAATTTGCCGGAAGGTACGATCGATATGTTGGTGCAATTCTGTAAACAACATTTGGTCTATATCAATTGACATAGTACCGGATTCAATTTTCGCTAGATCCAAAATGTCGTTGATTAACGCTAACAAGTCATTTCCAGAGGAGAAAATTGTTCGGCTGTACTCGACTTGTTTGTCAGTTAAATTGCCTCCTACATTATCTGATAGTAGCTTCGCCAAAATTAACAAGCTATTGAGTGGCGTCCGCAATTCATGGGACATATTTGCTAAAAACTCGGATTTGTATTTTGAGGAAAGGGCGAGTTGTTCTGCTTTTTCTTCCAAAGAACGTCTCGCGTATTCAATCTCTTGATTTTTACGCTCGACTTCTTTGTTCTGTAACGCCAACAACTCTGCTTTTTCTTCGAGTTCAGCGTTAGTTTGTTGTAACTCTTCTTGCTGCTTCTTCAATAATTCTTCAGAAGCTTTTAGGGTTTTGGCTTGTTGTTCCAAGCGCTTGTTTGTTTCTCTAAGTTCGTTTTGCTGTGCTTGTAACTCCTGTGCTAAGGACTGCGATTGCTTGAGTAACTCTTCAGTCCGCATACTAGCTGCAATGGTATTTAATACAATTGCAATGCTTTCGGTGAGTTGGTCAAAGAAAGTCAGGTGAATTTCATTGAAGCGTCGGAATGATGCCAGTTCAATCACTGCTGTGACTTGTCCTTCAAATAGGACGGGCAAAACCACAACGTTGAGTGGCACTGCTTCTCCCAACCCAGAACCAATTTTAATATAATCGTAAGGTATTTCTGTCAGCAGAATGCGTTCTTTTTCCAAAGCGCACTGTCCTACCAAACCTTCACCAAGGTGGAAGCGGTTGGCAAGGTGCTTGCGTTCCCGGTAAGCATAACTACTTAATAGCTTTAAGAATGGATTGTCTTCTATGCCATCCATAATATAGAAGACGCCGTGAGATGCTCCTACCAGTGGCGCTAACTCTGAGAGAATTAACTTGGAAACTGTCTCTAGGTCTCGCTGACCCTGTAACATTCGGGTGAACTTAGCAAGGTTCGTCTTCAACCAGTCTTGTTCGGTGTTTTTCTGGGTTGTTTCTCTCAGGTTAGCAATCATCTGGTTGATGTTGTCCTTTAAGATTGCGACCTCACCCAGTACTTCCACGGAAATCGAACGTGTTAAGTCACCTTTCGTTACTGCTGTTGCGACTTCTGCGATCGCTCTTAACTGAGTTGTCAGAGTTGCAGCCAGTTCATTGACATTATCTGTCAAATCTTTCCACGTACCAGCCGCACCAGGTACCTTCGCTTGACCTCCCAATTTTCCTTCAATCCCCACTTCACGGGCTACGGTAGTTACCTGATTGGCAAAGGTTGCTAGGGTGTCAATCATTTCGTTAATGGTTTCTGCTAGGGTTTCAATTTCCCCCTTAGCATCAAGCATCAGTTTGCGTTTCAAGTCACCGTTAGCAACTGCTGTCACAACTCGCGCAATCCCGCGCACTTGTGCTGTTAAGTTCCCCGCCATTGAGTTCACATTATCGGTCAAGTCTTTCCAAGTTCCCGCAACACCAGTGACTTGTGCTTGACCTCCGAGTTTACCTTCCGTACCCACTTCACGAGCCACCCTGGTGACCTCAGATGCAAAGGAACTCAATTGATCCACCATTGTGTTGATAGTGTTTTTCAAATCGAGAATTTCACCTCTCACATCAACGGTAATTTTCTTAGATAAGTCACCGTTTGCCACCGCTTTTGTCACTTCCGCAATATTTCGCACCTGGGCTGTCAAGTTACCCGCCATTGAGTTTACGTTGTCGGTCAAGTCCTTCCAAGTTCCTGCAACGCCTTTCACGTAAGCTTGTGCGCCAAGTTTACCTTCCGTACCCACTTCACGAGCCACCCTGGTAACTTCAGATGCAAAGGAGTTTAACTGATCCACCATTGTGTTGATGGTATCTTTGAGTTCTAATATCTCGCCTTTCACATCAACGGTGATTTTCTTCGATAAGTCACCATTTGCCACTGCTGTCGTCACTTCCGCAATGTTCCTCACTTGGGAAGTTAAGCTTCCCGCCATTGAGTTTACCGAGTCGGTCAAATCCTTCCACGTCCCTGCAATTCCCGGTACTTTGGCTTGTACGCCGAGTTTCCCTTCGGTACCCACCTCACGAGCCACCCTGGTAACTTCAGAAGCAAAGGAGTTTAACTGATCCACCATTGTGTTGATGGTGTTTTTGAGTTCTAAGATCTCGCCTTTGACATCAACGGTAATTTTCTTGGACAAGTCACCGTTTGCGACGGCTGTCGTCACTGCGGCGATGTTTCGTACTTGAGCGGTTAAGCTTCCCGCCATAAAGTTTACGCTGTCGGTCAAGTCCTTCCAAGTTCCGGCGACTCCCCTCACATCCGCTTGTACGCCGAGTTTTCCTTCGGAACCAACTTCTCGCGCCACCCTAGTGACTTCTGATGCAAAGGAGTTCAACTGATCCACCATAATGTTCATGGTGTTTTTAAGTTCATATATCTCACCTTTCACCTGTACTGTAATTTTCTTAGAAAGGTCGCCGTTTGCGATCGCAGTTGCCACTTCCGCAATATTACGTACCTGGTCTGTCAGGTTTCCTGCCATCATATTTACCGCACCCGTCAGGTCTTTCCAAGTCCCTGCAACGCCTTTCACTTCCGCTTGTACGCCCAATTTCCCTTCCGTACCCACCTCACGAGCCACCCTGGTAACTTCAGAAGCAAAGGAACTCAACTGATCCACCATGATGTTAATGGTGTTCTTCAACTCCAAAATTTCCCCTTTCACATCGACGGTAATTTTCTTCGACAGGTCACCGTTTGCCACCGCCGTTGTGACTTCCGCAATGTTACGTACCTGGGCTGTCAAATTTCCAGCCATAAAATTCACGCTATCGGTCAAATCCTTCCAGGTTCCCGCAACACCCTTGACCTCAGCTTGTACGCCCAGTTTTCCTTCAGCACCCACTTCACGAGCCACCCTCGTGACTTCACCTGCAAAGGAGTTGAGTTGATCCACCATGGTGTTGATGGTATTTTTTAACTCTAAAATTTCTCCTCTCACATCCACAGTGATTTTCTTGGACAGGTCGCCGTTTGCTACCGCCGTTGTCACTTCTGCAATATTCCGCACTTGGGCGGTTAAACTTCCCGCCATAAAGTTCACGCTGTCCGTCAAGTCCTTCCACGTACCTGCAACTCCCCTCACATCTGCTTGTACGCCGAGTTTTCCTTCCGAACCCACTTCACGAGCCACCCTCGTGACCTCCGATGCAAAAGAACTGAGTTGATCCACCATAATGTTGATGGTGTTTTTGAGTTCATAAATCTCCCCTTTGACATCCACAGTAATTTTCTTCGACAAGTCACCGTTTGCGATCGCAGTTGCTACCTCCGCAATATTACGCACCTGCCCTGTCAAATTTCCTGCCATCATATTGACGCTATCGGTCAAATCCTTCCAAGTCCCTGCAACTCCCTGTACTTCTGCTTGTACGCCGAGTTTCCCTTCCGTACCCACTTCTCGCGCAACCCGCGTCACCTCCGATGCAAAAGAATTCAATTGATCCACCATCGTGTTGATAGTGTTCTTCAGTTCTAAAATTTCCCCTTTTACATCCACAGTAATTTTCTTTGACAAGTCGCCATTTGCCACCGCCGTTGTTACTTCCGCAATATTACGTACCTGGGCGGTTAAACTTCCTGCCATAAAATTCACGCTATCCGTCAAATCCTTCCAAGTCCCTGCAACCCCAGGGACTTGAGCTTGACCCCCCAGTTTTCCTTCAGCGCCGACTTCCCTTGCAACCCTAGTCACCTCCGACGCAAAAGAGTTGAGTTGGTCAACCATAATGTTAACCGTATTCTTCAACTCTAAAATTTCCCCTTTTACATTAACGGTGATTTTCTTCGACAAATCGCCATTTGCCACCGCCGTTGTCACTTCCGCAATATTACGTACCTGGGCGGTTAGATTTCCCGCCATCATATTCACAGACTCGGTTAAATCCTTCCAAGTCCCCGCAACACCTTTGACCTCAGCTAAAACACCTAGTTTCCCTTCAGTACCCACCTCACGAGCAACCCGCGTCACCTCAGACGCAAAGGAGTTTAACTGTCCCACCATTGTATTGACCATTTGGGCAGTTTGCAAGAACTCTCCTTTCAGGGGTCTACCTTCAATTTCTGGTGCGATCGTTTGGGATAAGTCACCATTCGCCACAGCCCGGATAACACGCGCAGTTTCCGCCGTTGGCTGAACCAAATCTGTAATTAGAGTATTGACAGAATCAACACAAGCTGACCAAGAACCCCGTACATTCCCAAGGGTGGCTCGCTCGGTAATTTTACCTTCTTTCCCTACAACATTACTAATACGTTGTAATTCTTCCGTTAATCGCTCGTTTTGTTCGATTATGTCATTGAGTGCATCAGCTATCTTTCCTGCTATACCCGTTTGATCTATGGGCATGCGAGCAGAAAAATCTCCTTTTTTAACAGCCGAGAGTGTTTTCAATAGCTGTCTGAGATCTAAGTTATCGCTTTCTTTAGTTGTTAATTCTGTAACCATAATTATTGCAGTGAGCAGTGAACAGTGACCAGTGAGTTATTATACTTAAATACTAATGTGTATGTATGAGTTGGAAATAGCTTGTCAATCTGAATTTGAGCTTGGTTTTACCCCACCCTAACCCTCCCCGATGGATTCTGCGGTGTACACACTTTCAAGATCCCCCTAAATCCCCTTAAAAAGGGGGACTTTTAAGATTTCCCCCCTTTTTAAGGGGGGCTAGGGGGATCGAAACTGCAAGAAGGCACTTTAGGAAACTTGTGTGTACACCGTAGCCCCGATGGATTGGGGAGGGAATTAGATTTTCTGTTTCTTCCCTTGGAAAGGTCTGTTTTTTCCCTTGGAAAGGAAGGAACTAAATTTCTTGTTTCTCCCCTTACCAAAGGGGGACTAAGGGGGGTAAATTCAATTTTTGTGTACACTGTAGATACTTAAAGGTAGGCAATCTGAGTATGATGGTAGTTTTTTAGCGTTATAACAAATGGATTTTTGCGACTCTACCACTTTACGTTTAGTCAAAGGAAGGATTCTCTTGACTATAACTAATTTAAAACACTTCAACTAAAATATATTATTTAAATCTATCTAGAGTAGGAAAATTATCAATACAAACTAAGTTCTCTAAAAGTATAATTTTTTACCTATAATGCCAAATTACCTGAAAGTGACAAACAAGACTGAAGATCCGAAATTGCTTACCCTTTATCATGAAATGGTTTTCCATCAGCTAAGGTGTAAATATCTTCTTCTGGCTCTGTTATGGAACAGAAATCTGGTTCACTTACTACCGATTGAGTATATTCTAGATCGTGAAATGGTTTTCCATCAGCTAAGGTGTAAATATCTTCTTCTTGGTCTTTAAGAAAATCAAAAGCTGAATTTTTCATTGCTACTGTTAGCAATTCATATTCTTCTAGTTCTGCTTTTTTGAGTATGGCAGCTTCTAATGCTTCAAGTCGTTTTAAATCATCATAGATAATAATTGCAGCTGTTGCTTTTCCTTGTTGTTCAATTACTATACGTTCTCCACTTTCTGTAACTCGATGAATCAGTTTTGGAAAATTGTTGTCATCTACATTTATATTTACTTTTGTCACATGTAACTCCTATTCAAAATAATACGATCGCTTGCTAACTCTACCAATATTAATGCAATTACCTGACGTAAAACACCACTTTTACTAGAATCAGAGACAGTCTCTACTCATGACCAATCGCCCGTTATCCAATTGATAAACTCCTGTGGGTTCGACAATAGGGTCACCTTTTTATACCCTGTACATCTACTGTAGAATAGATTGAAGTGGCTGTCTCTCCACTGGAGTTTAGTTTTCATGACGTAACCGCCATGCTGCACCAAAAGCTGCTCCTGCTGCCAAAACTGTACTCATTCCCTCTATAGTTTTCTCTAAGGGGTTTTCGGTTAGGCACTCACTTGTTACGCCTTAACCTTACAACCTTCTCCAATCTGCGAACATTGTATTGCCGTCAATTCAAGTGATTGTAGACGCGATAATATTTTTATCAGTCCCAGTGTACGCTATCCACGATCGCTCTTTATGACAAACCCTATTTTTAATCAAGGCAAACGGGTAGCATTTACCGCATTTTCTTTTAGTATTTTATTTTACAGCCAAACTGTAGTAGCTACCGTTATTCCACCACTACGAGCAAAAAAGGCAATGGTTGTTTCTGCTCATCCCCTAGCGAGTGAAGCAGGAGTGAGTCTGTTACGTAAGGGTGGGAATGCAGTTGATGCAGCCGTTGCGACGACTTTTGCAATTTCTGTTGTCGAACCTTTCTCAGCTGGAATTGGCGGTGGTGGTTTTTTACTATTGCGCGAGTCAAAGACTGGTGAAATTAAAGCTTTAGATTTTCGTGAACGTGCGCCAATCACAGCAACCAAAAATATGTACTTGGATGCACAAGGCAAAGTTAGACCTAATATCAGTGTTGATGGTTACTTAGCTGTGGCAACACCAGGAACTGTAGCAGGAATGTATGAAGTTCACCGACGCTATGGTAAACTATCTTGGCAAGAGGTATTGAAGCCCGCGATCGCTCTTGCAAAAGACGGTTTTATTCTCAGCGATCGCATGACCTGGCGTTCTTTAAAAGTCTATGAAGAGCGCAAAAAAGTTATTCTCAACAATCCAGCTGCACGATCTATTTTCACTCGTAACGGAGAATTTTATCAACCAGGTGAAAGGTTAGTACAGCAAGATTTAGGCAAAACTTTAGAAGAAATTGCTAAAAATCCCCAAAGTTTTTACACCGGAAATATCGCCCGCACTATTGCTGCTGACATGGCAAAAAACGGGGGGCTAATAACTTTAGAAGACTTAAAATCTTACAAAACAACTTGGCGTCCCCCTATTTGTGGAAATTTTCGCAAAGCTAAAGTGTGTTCTATGCCTCCACCTTCTTCAGGAGGAGTTCATTTATTACAGATTTTAAATATTATTGGTGACACAGATCTGAAATCCTTGGGATGGCATCACCCAAATGCGTTACACCTGATGGTGGAAGCAATGAAAATCGCTTATGCAGATCGCTTTCAACATTTGGGCGATCCTGATTTTGTGAAAGTACCCGTTACACAATTGCTTAGCGATGCTTATGCTAAACAACGCCGTCAAGAAATAGATATGCAACGGGCGAGATCTTCTAGCGAGGTAAAACCTGCAGACTTCCAAACATTAAAGCAAAAAAATGTCCGCGTCCGTCTGCTACAGGGTGCGGTTCAAAACCCAAAATTGAAACCGCACCCTGTAGCGGATGCACGCGGATTTAAGAAAAAATTACCTGCTGAGTCGCCGGAGACAAGTCATTTGACGGTTATCGATGAACAGCGCAATGCAGTTAGTTTGACGTTCACCGTCAACTATGGTTTTGGTTCTGGAGTCGTAGTGCCTAAAACTGGTATATTGCTTAATGATGAAATGGATGATTTTGCAAAAGCACCCGGAGTTCCCAACGCTTTTGGACTTGTTAGTAATCAAGCCAATGCGATCGCACCTCGCAAAATTCCTTTATCGAGTATGACTCCTACTATTATTAGTGAAAATGGCCGTCTCCGCATGGCAGTAGGTGCGCCCGGTGGCGGCACGATTATCACTCAAGTGCTGCAAGTTATTCTTAATGTACTAGAATACAACATGGATGCAGGTTCTGCCGTATCTGCGCCGCGCATACATCATCAGTGGTTACCAGATGAATTGAAAGTAGAACCTTTAGGTTTAGATGCTCTTACCATCACAGAATTACAAAGACGGGGACATAAGATTCAGCAAACTGCGCCTTGGGGAAATATCAACACAATTATAGTTGCACCTGATGGAACTTTAGAAGGCGCAGCCGATCCGCGTGGAGAAGGTTCCGCAAAAGGCTATTAAATTGACTTTCTCAATCTAAAATCACGCCACTTGCTATCTCAAACACGGAGACGCTCAGCGAACGAGCCGGGGAACCCGACCAATGCAGTGGCTCCAAAATCTAAAATCCAAAATGGTAATGGTGTTAACTCTTAACTTCAATAGATTTAGAGCTAAATTCATTAGCACGGGCGCTATGCACTAATGTCCAGCCTGCTTTTAGAAGTTTTTGATAAGTTGCCCAACCCTTAGAACCTCCTGGTATTGGGTAATCGGGGACAGAAAATTGTGGAAACGTAGTGTAAGGACGCCAAGGTTGATTAGGTGCAGTCTGCAAATGCAGAACTTTTTCCCCTCTTTCGCCAAACTGTGATAACCAACACATTTGTTTATACATAGCAAACTCCTTCGTTTCTTTAGCTATTGAATGCATATTTGCACAGATTTGTCAAGCATAGCCTCACCCAATAGGGATAATTTTTTCCTTTACTTTGTTGCCAAAGCTACAAAAAAGAATGACACATGAGGAAAATTCTCAACAAATTTACAAATGCATACATGGGTTAATGAAAGCAAACTTTTAAGTAGTCATCATGAATTGAGTACACGAGGACGGATGAAAATAAGTAGTGGGCATTGGGCATTGTTTTTTTCCCGATTCTTCCTCTTAGCATCCATGTACTTGTATACCTAATGTTATTTGTAGTTCCGGAGAATTTATGTATGTTTAGGTACTTTTTACAATAGTCATTTGTCATTTGTCATTGAAAGTTGCTTCTACTTCTTAACCTATATATAATTCTTAAATAAGAAGTTTGCAATGAACAATTTGTTGATAACCAACAATTTTTTTGATTTTGAATTTTTAATGATTGTCATAAGTCATTTATCATTAGTGAAATAACCACCTGACCAGTGACCAGTGACCACCTGACCAGTGACCACCTGACCAGTGACCACCTGACCAATGACTAATGACCACCTGACCAATGACAAATATATGATAAAAATTCTTCATCTCTCTGATATTCATATGGGAAGTGGTTTTTCCCACGGAAAAATTAACCCCGAAACCGGATTAAATACGCGATTGGAAGATTTTGTCAATTCTCTATCTCAGTGTATTAACAAAGCAATATCGGAACCAGTCGATTTAGTTATATTTGGAGGAGATGCTTTTCCCGACGCAACGCCCCCTCCATACGTACAAGAAGCTTTTGCTGCTCAGTTTCGTCGCCTTGCAGATGCCAAGATCCCCACAGTTCTGCTTGTTGGAAATCACGATCAACATTCTCAAGGGTTAGGAGGCGCTAGTCTTTGTATTTATCGGACTTTGGGCGTACCGGGAGTGATTGTAGGTGATAGCCTAACAACTCATCGCATTACGACTCGTAATGGATTAATACAAATTCTCACCCTTCCTTGGCTCACTCGCTCGACTTTGATGACTCGTCAAGAAACGGAAGGTTTATCGTTAGTAGAAATTAACCAGCTGCTGATCGAACGTCTTGAGGTAGTACTAGAAGCAGAAATTCGCCGTCTCGATCCCAATGTACCAACTATTCTTTTAGGTCATTTAATGGCGGATAATGCATCTCTAGGAGCAGAACGCTATTTAGCAGTAGGAAAAGGCTTTACACTTCCTGTCTCTTTGCTAGCACGACCTTGCTTTGATTATGTCGCCTTGGGTCACGTCCATCGCCACCAAAATCTCAATAAGTCTAACAATCCTCCTGTTGTTTATCCAGGAAGTATCGAACGGGTTGATTTTAGTGAAGAAAAGGAAGAGAAAGGGTATGTGATGTTAGAAATTGAGCGGGGCGATACTCAGTGGGAATTTTGCCCCCTCCCCGCACGAACTTTTCAGACTATTGAAATTGATGTCTCTAAGATAGAAGATCCGCAAGCAGCAATTGTGAAAGCGATCGCAAAACACAACATCCAGGATGCTGTGGTACGGTTGATTTACAAACTTCGCTCGGAACAATTAGATTTAATTGATACATCTGAATTGCATCGCGCTCTCAGTGCGGCACATACCCATAGCATCCAACCAGAACTAATCAGCCAATTGGCTCGTCCCCGTATTCCAGAGTTAAGTGCAAGTAACAGTATTGACCCAATGGAAGCATTAAAAACGTACTTAAACAACCGTAATGACCTCAAAGACATAGCAGAGTTAATGTTAGATGCGGCACATAACTTATTAGCTAATGATGTAGAAGTGTCACTCGAACCACTGACCCAAGAACAAGACTTTGTCCTAGCAGAAGGTAGAGACACTCAATTAAGACTGTTGTAATCAGTAATCAGTAATCAGTGACCACTGGTCAGGTGGTCAGGTGGTCACTGGTCAGGTGGTCAGGTGGTCACTGGTTACTGGTCAGGTGGTCACTGGTCACTGGTCACTGAAAGAGCCTCGATAAATTCGCTCTAGTTGCTCTTGAGAAAGAGATGTCATTGGAAACCGATGATTATGAGTTATGTCTATTTCCTGGATTGGTTGAACCTCTTTTGCTCGAGTTTCAGGAGTGCTCCAGATCTCGCAAGCTGGAAGGGGAAGAAGTAGGGTTTCATCTACCTCTGTTGGAGGAAGTTGAGCTTGAGGGAGGACATAAGCGTGATTTTCCGCATCGTATGCCAAAACCTCTCCTGTCTCAATTTGATAAATCCAAGCATAAATACTTAATTGTCCTTGGTAGAGCTTAGAGCGAATCACAGGGTATGTTCGTAAATTCTCAATTTGAGTCAGTACATTTTCGGCAATGATAATTTCTAGTAATTCTTCCCCTTCGTAATTGCTGTAATGGTCTTTTACCAAACGTCGGGTTGCTTCTGCATACTTCAACCAATCATGTACGAGAGGCATTTCCTCGCGCAACTTGTCTAACTTCATCAGCCCTTTCATTGCACCGCAATGTGAGTGACCGCAAACAATAATCTGTCGAATATCCAATGCTTGAACAGCATATTCAATAGTGGCACCTTCACCACCGTTAGTTGCACCATACGGCGGAATAATATTACCAGCATTGCGAATGACAAACAATTCACCCAGTCCAGCTTGGGTAATCAGGTTTGGATCGACACGGGAATCAGAACAGGTAATAAACAATACTCTAGGATTTTGACCGTGAGTAAGTTGCTTAAATAACTCTTGATATCTACAATAGTAACTCGCTTTAAATTCGCGCAGACCCCTAATCAATTTTTTCATACTTAGCTAACCACAGAGGCAATTCTCTTTATTCTCTCTCGGAAAGCTACAACTGTATCAATTTTTGTATTAAAGTGTAAAGTTTATGAGATTTTATAAAAATCCCCGGTGTTTTACCGGGGTATGATGTCTTTCGACACTCTTGCACTCGATCTATACTATACTCACTCTACAAGTTCCGAGCGTGCCAAAGTGCCAAGATAAAACTATAAAAAATAGTTACTGAGGGTCTAGAAACTGGGAATTAGACAATTAATACCCAATCCCTAAGTGTACGTATCTCAGGCAGCTACTTAGTATAAATTACTAAAAAATCAAAATTGTAAAGCTCATACTTTTGGCTTGGAATTATCAGATGAAGATAAAAAAGCGCTCATTGAGTTTGTAAAAACTTTCTAAGTGGATGTTTGAAAAGTCTTTTCATCAGTAGCACAATATTCAAGATCCCCCTAAATCCCCCTTCCCAAGGGGGACTTTAAAAGTATTTTCCCCCTCTTTTTAAGGGACAATTTGAAATTATTTTTCCTTTTTTAAAGGGACGATTTGAAATTATTTTTTCCTCTTTTTCAAAGAAACTTTAAAAGTCTCCCCCCCTTTTCAAGGGAAACTTTAAAAGTATTTCCCCCCTTTTTAAGGGAAACTTTAAAAGTCTCCCCCCCCTTTTCAAGGGAAACTTTAAAAGTATTTCCCCCCTTTTTAAGGGGGGCTAGGGGGGATCTTCTGTCGCTAACAAATGGAGAAACGATATAAGATAAAAATCTTATCTCAATCGGTGACAGATATAGCAGTACTCGCTTTCCCTTTTTATGTAATCTAACAAAGGAAAAAGTAATACTTGTCAGAAAAATCATGAAAACAACAACCCAAAAGAATCAGAAGCAAACAGTACTCATTACTGGAGCATCTGGTGGAATTGGTTATGAATTAGTGAAGTTATTTGCTCGAGAAGGTTATAATCTCGTGCTAATAGCAAGAAATGGTGAAAAATTAGTTCAAATTGCACAAGAATTAAACCAAAGATATAGTATTGCAGTTAAAGTTATTACCAAAGATTTATCCAATCCTGCTTCTCCAGAAGAAATTTTTCAAGAATTACAACAAGAAAAGATTAGTGTAGATATTTTAGTTAATAATGCTGGATTTGCTATCTATGGTTTGTTTAATGAAACTGACCTTAATACTGAATTGCAAATGCTGCAAGTTAATATGGTGAGTCTTACCCATTTAACAAAGCTCTTTCTTAAAGATATGGTTAAGCAAGGTTACGGCAGAATAATGAATGTTGCTTCCACTGCAGCATTTCAGCCGGGACCTCTGATGGCAGTGTATTTTGCAACCAAAGCTTATGTTTTGTCTTTTTCCGAAGCAATTGCTAATGAATTAGAGGGAACTGGTGTCACCGTAACAACACTTTGTCCGGGACCAACAGAATCTGGATTTCAGCAAAGGGCGGCTATGGAAGACTCTAAGATAGTTAACGGTAAAAAGCTCATGAATGCGGAAACTGTAGCTCGAATTGGCTACACTTCCTTAATGGAAGGTAAGACGGTTGTTATTACTGGAATTAAAAACAAAATCTTAGCTGCAAGTGTAAGATTTGGCACAAGGAAAACGATCGCAAAAATTGTTAGAAATATGCAGGAGACAGTAACCAGTGACCAATGACCAGTGACCGTTTGTATAAAATCTCTATAAAGTGTCGTCATTTTATCAAAAAAATAATATTTTTTATTGATGAATAGTTAGCATGATAGGATAAGAAACTCATGCAAAGAAAACATTGGTCTTACTTTATTGTACTAACCACTTGCGGATTAATTCCTTGGAGTATTGCTTCTTTTACAATTAACGATATAGTCTATTCGCAACCAGCGAATGTTAAATCTATTACTGTCAATAAAGCGGAGTTTGGAGTTTTAAGAGATAACAATAGTCGTAAAGCTACCTTTATACCTACAAGTAAGGTGATATTAAAAGAAGGAAACAAATACGGATGGCGAATTCATCTCAAAAACTACCACGGTGCGGTGACATGGCGTGAAGTTATCAAATTACCTAAAGTACCAGAGACATGGAGTACAGATAGCGGAGAAGACTTTTCACTATCAACCAACGGGACAGAAGCAGTCACAAAACGCATACAGCAAGCAAAAAAAGGAACGATTGAAAATTTTTGGACTATTACTCCCGGCGATCCGACTGGTAAGCATACTATAGAAATTTACGTAAACGATCGCTGTATTGCTTCTTTCAATTTTGAGGTGATTTCAAAGAAAAAATAGCCGAGAGCCGTTTTTGTAGGAAAATAACAACTAAAGAAGGTTGCTACGCAATAGGAGGTTGTCCGTGAGTTTTAAAAAAATTTTAGTAGCTCTTGATGCATCTCCTGAAACACAGATGGTATTTGAGGAAGCTTTAGAATTAGCCAAAAAGGACTCAGCTAGCTTAACGATCTTCAACTGTGTGGATTTTGGCTCAAAACTCACTTTTCCATCTGAAATTAAAGAAAAAACTCAAGAAGGCGAAGAACTACTTAAAACCTACCAGAGAAAGGCGCAAGAGCAAGGAGTTATAGTAGAGTCCTCATGTCGAGTGGGAGAACCAGGAAAAGCAATTTGCAATTTAGCAAAAAGTTGGAAGGCTGATTTGATCGTACTTGGTCGCCGAGGTTTTAGAGGTTTTACGGAAGTTTTGTTAGGGAGTGTCAGCAGTTATGTCCTTCACAACGCCCCTTGTTCGGTTTTAGTTTTACAAGGCAAAGCTTACAGTGAGTAGGTCAGCACAATTAAAGTTAACTAGTCAGTCTTCGTCATTTGTCATTGGTCATCAGTAAAGATTTCACCCTTATTTACACATCTTTACACAATTCTGTCTATTCTTGCTGACTTACTTAAGTAAATATTATAGGAAAAACGGCTGAAAACCCTTGAGGGTGAAACACGAAGCGTGGCGAAGTGTTTCTGCCGTCCTTAAGGCAAGGGCTAGAATTGGGCAAGAAAAAATGGGGCCACCTTATAAACTGTGGACAACCAAATCTAATTCAACGCTGAAGAATCCCCTAGGCTTTTGCCAGGGGAGTTAGTCAACAAGCTAAAAAGGTAAAGTTGCTTCGCTCCAAAACTCAATCGCCAATCGCCAATCGCCAATCGCCAATCGCCAATCCCCAATCCCCATTGCCCCTCAACAAGGAGGGGACTCCGAGTTCCCCAATCCCCAATCCCCATTTCCTAGACATTAGGGCAAGTTTTTTGATAAGGTTCGCCTAAATACAAATTCCACTCTTCTAAAGTTAGATTGCAAGTCAATCGACTGCAAGCCTCTTCAATTAAAATTTCTGGCTGTAAATTCCAGATTTGAACTTTGTTTAAACAATTAACAGTCACTAAATGTTCGCTGTCCCAGCTAAAAATAATATGATTTATACCGCCATATACTTCAATACGTGACACTTCTTGCTTACTTATTAAATCCCATATTCTTACAGTATCACCACCAACAGCTGCTGCTAAGAAACGACTCCCTGGGCTGAAAACTACTTTTGTTACCGATCTACCGAGTTTTATAACGGGTAAAACTTCTTCACCGGACAAGTCCCACACTTGGATGAATCCATCACTATCTACGGATGTATCCGAGCCATAAAATCCGCCAAAACCAGCCAAGTACTTTCCATCTGTACTTAGGATAAATTCACTTAATCCCTCATTATCTAGCGTTATCCGTGTCACTTCTTTTCTTCCTACAACTTTTATAATTAATAAATTTTTATCCAAAAAGTTTGCATTTTCCGGAAGAATCACTAAATAATTTCCATCAGGACTCATGCTGATGAACTTTATATTTTCTAATTTGTCAACTTGTTGATAAGTTGTAATGTCCCACACAATAACATCACAAATTAAAACTTCAATGTTGTCTCTATATATAGTTGTCAGGTGAACCAATGTAGTTAAAAACTTTGCATCTTGACTAAAGGCGATCGCAATAACGGGTGCATTATGTTCGATTGCTAGCAATTCCTCACCGCTGGCTAACTCCCAAAGTTTTACCGTTCGATCTTCACCAACAGTAGCTACCAATTTTTCATCTGTACTAAAGGCAGCATAATGTGCTCCTTCATGATGAATAAATCTTACCTTCTGATAATGCTCCATATCATAAACTTGTAACCCACTAGCTTGACTGCAAGTCATCCCCAAATACTTACCGCGAGAACTTGTAGTGATGCTATTTATAAAGTTCTCAAGGTCAAGCTCAATCGCAATTTTACCATCAAAGTTATCAACGATTTGCCATAGGCGTACAGTATCGCTATACCCTTTTTCTGGATTGGAATCTTCCTGAGTTGCTATATACTTACCATCTCGACTAAAGGCAATATTGACAACATAATTTTCATGAAGCAAGCGGGCAACTTCTTGACCGCGAAACACGTGATAAACTCTGGCAATTTTATTAAATCCCTTACCAACAGTAGCTAAATGATTTCCATCGGGACTAAAAATAACACGACCCAACCAAGTTGTCGGGTTATCTTTGATATATGCCACTTGATAACCGTGAGGAACCTCCCAAACAATTGCTTCTCCTTTTCTGTCTCCAACCGCTATATACTGACCATTAAAGCTCACTGCAATCGTATTAATCCATGCATTATGCTCCATAGTCATAACTTCTCTACCACTAGGAATTTTCCATACTTTTATAGTAGTTAGAGTCACTGTTGCCGCAAAAAATTGACCATCTGAACTAAATGCTATATCGTCGATATTTTCGGAAACAGCTAAATTGACTTCAGAGCTAGAAGGTGAAGATAAATTTACTGTTTCGTTGATAACTCGCCGCCTACTAGAAAGTTTCCAAACTTGTCTTCTACCTTCTCCGGAACCAGGGCTATCTTCAACAAATTCAGCTAGATATTTGCCATCGGGACTGAAAGAAATTGGCTCTTGAGCGCTAGAAAAATCTGGCAATTTTAACAATGGTAATGCTACAGGTATGACATCTGAAGAATCGGTCAATTGCCATACACCTCTAAAACCTCCGCTCACAATAAGTATATATTGGCTATTGGGGCTGAAAATAATATACTGTACGGGTTCGGCACGAACTATTTCTGCAATTAATTGTTGGTTTTTTAACTGCCAAACTTTGACGACTCCCTTCTGAGCGCAAGTAGCAGCACAGTAAGTAGCAGCATAGTTACCATCTGGACTTAAGGTAGCAACAGTTACATTTTTTTCATACTCCAGACTAGCCACTTCTTGACCGCTTTTTATTTCTAACAGTCTTATGGCATCATTAGCGATCGCTATATGTTTGCCATCAGAACAAAAAGCTAATGAATTTGAACAAGTATAATTCTGCTGGTTCTGTTTATTAATACGAGCGATGGAGCGTGGAAGCAAAGCTAACCCTTGACGTAGGGTTTGATCTGCTAAAAGATATCTCATTTCCAGCTTGTTGAACCGTTTCATAGATTCAACAGCTAGCAAAGTACTCAATTGTAATAAACTAATATCCTCTCTTTGTATCAATTGGGCTTGAGTTGCTAATAGGCGAGCCTGAGCAATTTGCTGTCGTTCTTGTGAGATTCGCCAACGCTCTCTGGCTTCTTCAAGTTCATCTTGTCTTTTGTGAATGCTACTTTTTACAAATTCTGTTTCTAGTTGATTCAACCAGTTCTTCTGAGGAGGATATTCTAAGACTTTTTCTAACACGGCAATGCGGGGATCGTGACTCCAGAGATAGTCCGATTTGCGATCGTTGTTATACCAATCATTAGCTGCAAGCGTTAGACGTTGGCGTAGCACTACACTCTCATTTTGATGCTTATCGTCTTTCCACTTTTGTAAAAGATTCCATCCCAACACTAAAGCATCATGAGCTGGTTCTACGTAAGGTTCCCCATTAACTTCTTTTCCACTCACAATCAATCGAGCATCGGTAAAGCGTTGAATAATTTCTTCAACTCGCTCGTTATCTTCTGCATTGGGATACTCAAATTCGCGCAAAGGGACTCGTCGGCGAGCCATCGCACCGCCATCTACAGTCACCATTCGCAACATAACTTTACGAATAGTGTAGTCGTAAGCTGAATCCATTTTTACTAACTTTTCATATTCTTGGGTAGCTCTACGGGTAAGAGAGCCAGCAACTCCTCCCAAATCGTTATAATCTTGTTCTGTGAGAGCGCGGTTATCGCCTCGACGGTTTAAATATTTCAAATAAAGTTCGCTCAGAGTAAAAGAAAGTAGTGGGAGTGCTCCAGGCATCTGAACCACTTCATTAATTAATTGCTCTACCAATTGTGGTGGTTCAAAATAAAGCACTTGTTCTGCTGCTGGTTTTTCAATGACTTCTCGAAGCTCGTTTTGAGTCATTGGGGGTATCATAAATCGGGCATTCCTCCAACGACTGGGAAAAGCAGACGTTAAAAATTGTGGTTCAAAGTCCAAGCGTAATGTGATGACAATATGGAATTGCGGTTGAGTCAGTGCTTGTTCCAGTTCTTTGAAAAATTGCGATCGCTCCTTATCGTTTTGACACATGGTCACTAATTCTTCAAATTGGTCGATTGCAAGCAGTAGTTTGCTTTGAGGATTGGCATTGCACCAAGTAGTTACAACATCAAGCAGTGGCAGTTTTTTCTCTTTCGGGGTTGAGAGTTGCTTTTGAACAAGAGAAAGCGCAGTTATTGGAGAGATACCGGGACGAATTGGGTCAATAATATGCCACTGATCTGTAGTAGATTTACGCAAGTAGGGCAATAATCCGGCTTTCACAAGGCTGGATTTACCTGTTCCTGAAGCTCCTAAGACTACCGTCAGTTGGCGATCGCAAACCACTTGACTCAACTCTTGTGTTAATTGCTTTCTGCCAAAAAACAAATCGCTATGAGCCTCATCAAAGGATTCTAGACCTCGATAAGGGTTATTCTCAAGATTCAATTGAGGAGCAGATGGTAAGTTCAATTTGTGACCGGGAACTAGAAAAATGTATTCCCCGTTGTCATGTTTTGCTAAGTGATATAAACCAGGAGTTTGGCGACTGTGGAGTTTTTGAGTCATTGTCGCCAATTTCGCCCCCAGATAAACGTAGAGTTCTGTTGCTGTAATGACTCCATCCCCAGTTGGTGTGCCATCTTGAACTGGTAAAAAAATATCGGCATCACCGCGTAATGCTTGAAACAGTGCTGTAGCAAAAGGAGAGTGATGTTCTACAGTTCCACGAGATGCAACAAAATCCAAAGCCTTCTCATCGTCAGCCGCAGATGCTATGACTTGCCAAGCTCGGTCTTGGATGAAGCGATCGTAACGTTCTTGGTAGACAACTGGCAAACGCACGACATTTCTTTTGTGACTTGACCAACGGAATGCGCCTGCAAAGCAGCAATCAAGGATAACCAACAAATGTTTGCAAGGTAGCGCAAGCAGAGCATCATGTAGTTTCTGCATCTGCAGGTAAGTATTGATATTACCGGGTCGAGCTTCAGCAGGTACGAGATAGCCAGCCGGACCTTCTTCATTTTCTAATGCATCTAAAGCAAGCCCGTGTCCGGCAAAGTAAAATACAATCCTATCATTTTCATTGAGTGCGATCGTTTCTTGAGCAAGAGGAATTTTCTGTGCGTGAAAAGCAGCAAGTAGTTGGTTTAGTCCTTCCAGAGAAGCTTCTTGGTTTAGAAGAAGCCGCACGCTATATTTGTAATCTTCTAGAATCTCAGCGAGTTTGCGAGCATCAGGAACCGCCGTTTCTAAAGGTGGGATGCCATTTGAATAATCATTAATCCCAATAATGACGGCAAAATTACGCTGAAACTCGTGCTTGGACATAATCGGAAGTTATCTAGAACTGCTTAAGCTATTTATTCACCTACGTATTTAAATAGCGTTAGGCAAAATCAGCTTATGCATAAATATCATTCCGTCACATGAAAATTACGCAAATATAGCGTCTTGGCGTATTTGCGCGAATTGTAATCATAATAAATTTGTGTTTATATAGCAATCCTATTTGATTTGGGTTCATCCCACGCCTCAAGGATTACTAAGACTCGTAGCACGGCGTAGAGTCCTAGTCTCGTGGGCTTTCCCCTTCAATTGTTGTAACAGTCTTGAAGTGAAAGAGATATTAACAGGAACGCCTAACCTTAATTGTCAAAACCAATATGAATGCGGTTTTCAACTTCTGCAAATTTTTCCTGTGCTTGTTGTTCGCTAGTTAAAAGTGAAACGACAATACCTACCAAAAATGCCAGAGGAATGCTGATTAACCCTGGATTTTTCAATGGGAAGGGTGCAGAAGCATGCTTGAGGATAGTCACCTGAATTGTGGGTGAGAAATAAATCAGCACCAAAGAGGAGAGAGTACCCACCAACATACTGGCTACTGCACCATTGGTAGTGAAGCGTCGCCAAAGCATTGATAAAAGCAACGCGGGGAAGTTTCCACTGGCAGCGATCGCAAATGCTAAACCCACCATATAAGCAACGTTTTGCCCCTTAAACAAGATACCTAACAATATCGCTAATGCTCCCAACATCATAGTTGCAAAACGAGCCACCTTCAGCTGTTCCGTCTCGCTAGCATGGCCAGATTTTACCACATTCACCCACAAATCGTGAGACAATGCCGCTGCACCCGAAAGAGTTAACCCCGCAACAACCGCCAAAATCGTCGCGAAGGAAACAGCAGCAATAAAGCCTAAAAAGGCATCACCACCCAAGAAGTCAGCTAGCATTGGTGCTGCCATGTTACCACCAGTCCCAATTTGCTTGATTGCATCTTGACCGACTAGCACCATCGCTCCAAAGCCAAGAATAAAGGTGAGAAGGTAAAAAACACCAATAAAAGCTGTAGCATATGTTACAGAAATTCGCGCTGACTTAGCATCGGGTACTGTGTAGAACCGCATCAGGATGTGGGGTAATCCTGCTGTCCCAAACATCAACGACATTCCCAAAGAGATCGCATCGAAGGGATCGGAAACTTGTTTACCAGGAGCCAACACACCTGCTCCATATTTAGCAGCTGCACTGCTAAAAAGTACCAATGGGTTAAAGCCAAATTTTGATAATACCAAAATGGCGAGTAAAATAGTTCCACCCAGCAATAGAATAGCCTTAATAATTTGTACCCAAGTTGTGGCTATCATCCCACCGAAAATCACGTAAGCCATCATCACGCAACCGACGATGACAACAGCTAATTCATAGTCAAACCCAAATAGCAGCTTCACAAGTTCGCCAGCACCTACCATTTGGGCAATTAAGTAGAAGCTGATCGTTGCTAATGAACCAATCGCAGCAGCTATTCGCACTGGTGCTTGTCGCAAACGATAAGCCACCACATCAGCAAAGGTGTACTTGCCTAAATTACGCAGAGGTTCTGCGACTAAGAACATAAGGATCGGCCAACCCACCAAAAAGCCGATAGAATAAATAAGACCATCAAAGCCATTGAGTGCGACGAGTCCAGCAATCCCCAAAAAGCTAGCGGCGCTCATGAAGTCTCCTGCTAAAGCCAGCCCATTTTGGAAACCGCTGACATTACCACCAGCAGTGTAGAAGTGAGATGTGCTGTTGGTACGCTTTGCAGCCCAGTAAGTAATAACAAGAGAACTAGCGACAAACACTAAGAAAAAAAATATTGCCAGTGGGTTGAAGTGACCGAGGTTTTTAAGATCCACTTCAGCCAGTGGCAGGTGACACCACAAACTATTCATAATTGATGTTGGATTTGTAATTTTGGATTTAAGAATTAAACAATTGTGAGTTATTGGTTGTTTGACAAACCACTAGCCTTTATTTACGTGTCAGTCTTGCAATTTTGTCATCGTAATTATTGTTTGCCCAGCGCACGTAAAGAAAAATTAATATCCATGCTGAGACAATCACCAGTGCTCCCAACAAAATACCAAGACTGAGTCCTGGAACGATCGATGAACCCAATAACGGTTTATTGAAAGCAATCAGCAGAATGAAGCCAAAGTAGATTAACATCATGGCTCCACTTAGGATCAGCGATACGCGCCAGCGTTGAGCAGTGAGGGCTTGAATAGCTTTTGTGCGCTCGTCCATGTCTTACTTGAGTTGAAAAGAATTAGGTTTGATTGTCTCACTGAATTCCTAAATCGCAAAAAACTTTTAAAGTTTCTTAGCGCTAACATTTTTGTCAGTTCCGTGACTCCAGCCACATCTCTCCTTCAATACTTATTCCTCCCTTCTGCCCTGTGCCCTGTGCTTTTCTCAGATAAAAACTACTGCCATCCCATCAACCTTCCTCAAAGAAGCTTAACAAAAATAAACAATCTACAATGGTATTTCATCCTTTGGAAGAATTTTACTTTAAGTTAATGTTTCGATAGATTGAAAAATGTATCATACTGCTGACCGTTACATAAGCGGGGACGGTCGCGCTAAGCTTCAGTGTAGAAGCTCTAGCACTGGTATGGTCAGTCTTTACTCACCTAATTTTGTAGCTTATTAACTTAATTTTAGTGAACAATTTATCTTCTGCTACTTTAGAAGCGCTGGAACCTCTTCCTAGCTTAACACCAGTACAAAAAAAGAATGCGATCGCAAAAATTTCTAAACAAGGCATAAGAACTAGCCTGACAGCATCCACGATAGATGGCATCTTAGCTGCTATCTTCTCCAACATTACAAGTGGTGTCTTGCTGGTGAACTTTCTTCTAGAACTAGGTGCAACACCAGTAGAAATCGGGTTGCTATCGTCAATTCCCATGCTGGTTAACTTTTTACAACCACTAGGAGCATTCATTGCAGATCGTACTAAGAGCCGTCATTGGTACGTGCTAGCCATTTTTGCTCCATCAAGGCTGTTATGGTTCATTTTATTATTAGGTATTGCGTGGATGGGGTCTTCCAAGAACCATCAACTAGTTACGCTAACATTAAGTATCATCTTTATTGCTAATGTATTAAGTGCTTTAGGTTCTTCAGCTTGGTTCAGCTGGATGGCAGCTTTAGTTCCTAAACAGTTGCGAGGAAGATATTTTGGTTTTCGCAATAGTACCGCAAGCCTAACAAACTTATTGTGTCTACCGTTGCTAGGCTTTGGCATATCCGCTTGGCCTGGTGGTACAATTCAAGGTTTTGGAGTGATGCTGTTGGGTGGAATCATTCTTGGGATAGTAAGTTTGATATGTCAGTTTTGGATGCAAGATGTGAATCCACAAGTGACTCATGCTGAAACTTTACCCAATCCGCAAGAGAATAAAGACAGTCAACCTCAAAAGACAAGTATTTTCAAAGACGTTAACTTTATCAAATTACTATTGTACTTAGGTCTGTGGACGTTTGCACTCAATTTGAGCGCACCATTCTTTAATCTTTATATGATGAGAGATTTAGCGTTGGATCTAAATACAGTCACGCTTTATACCAGTTTAGCAGCAGGTGCTAACTTAGTCCTGCTTGTGTTGTGGGGTAAGTTAGCTGACAGAATAGGAAACCGTCCGCTTTTACTGTTAGTTGGAATTTTGATGGCAGTAACACCAATATTTTGGCTGTTTGTTGGTGTCGATTCCGTTTCTCTATGGGTCTTGTTACCAACAATCCATTTAGTAACTGGTGGTTCCATAGCAGCCATTGAGTTATGCAGCAGTAATATTCAAATGTCAGTAGCACCACTCGATCGTCCTTCTCAGTATTTTGCCATTGCGGCTGCTGTTGCTGGAGTTTGTGGAGGTCTAGGTTCAGCATTTGGTGGCTTTGTAGCTGGGCTAAATATTATTGGGGGTTTACCCGGACTGTTTGCTCTTTCGGCTGTTTTGCGATTAATTGCCCTACTGCCTTTGCTTTTTGTTCGAGAACCACGAAGTCGGTCAATTGTTGACATTATGCGAAATGTTTTACCTGCCAAGTCTCAGACTACTTTAGTTTCAGAAGTCGAAATTTAGCTTAGGGACTTCCAAAGAAAAAAATCTCCAAGAATTTCTTGTGAAACGGGCGTCTCGCCCGTTAGCAAGAGGGTAGTACTGTAGGGTGGGCTTTAGCCCTACCTACAGTTCAATAATCAAAGAGTGCTATTTGACCCACTGATTTGTGAGAAAAACAAGGTGAGCGATCGCGTAGAACTCATTCAGCATAAGAATGCTTATAGTTTTGATCGACGGGTGCGCGATTTCCTACTGCGTAACGAAGCGTTGCATCACGCCATCCTATCCCACTGTTATGCACTCGCTTATACACCACCAGAACCGTTAAAGCAATCCCTCGATCTGCTCACCTTAGAGTCCAATCAAGAAGTCGTCGCTGTAGCAATAAATCCTTCAGGCAAATCCATTTTCATTTCAATGCTGACTCATCTGAGCGGAGTCGATTTACTGGCGGAACATTTGAAGCGGCATAGCACTTTGTCGATGGTAAATGCTCCACCAGAGATCGCTCAACGCTTCGCCCAAATCTGGACACAAATCGCCGGACAACCTCATACGCCTGAAACAACTCTATGTGCCTACCGCTTAGAACAGCTTCGCCCCTTCACCTGGGCACCAGGTCAGTTACGACAAGCTACCGAAACAGATGTCTCTCTCGTTAGCCAATGGTATGCTGCCTTTTCCGAAGAAGCCTTGGGCAGACTTCCAAACGATTGTCAGGCTTGGGCAACTCGTCAAATCGATGGCGGTCATGTGTTTCTCTGGCAAGATGGCGAACCCGTTTCCATGGGATGCACAATTGGACAAACTGCCAATGGATTTCGAGTCTCCATTGTCTTCACTCCAAAAGAACATCGCCAGAAAGGCTATGGAAAAACCTGCACGGCAGCTCTGACTCAAAGATTGCTAAATGACGGTCAGCGTTACTGCTTTTTGTATGCGGATAAAAATAATGCTTTCAGCACCCGGATGTATGAAGCGATGGGCTATGAACTGATGGGGGAAACGCAAAATTATCGTTTTGCTTAACCAAAAGTTCACTTTTACACAATAAGTGATGCAAGATAAGCTTGTAATAATACTTAATTTTTTTTGCTTTTTATTAAAGGAAGAAGGGACTGAGCAGTCATGTATTTGAAAAATTAACGGCTTCTCTTTCTTTTTTTCCTAAGTAAATTTAGGGACTTCTCAAAATTCCATCCTTTATCCTCACTCCTTGATACTATCTTCCGTTAGTAAAAATTTTACTTGTTTAATATAAAATTCCATAACTATCCGGAATAAACCTTGTAACTCTTTATTAGTGAATTCAGTATTCTTTCAGATAAAATTAATAACACAACGACAAGTATAAGATTCAAGAAATTAAGTACAATAACGTAGATTTAATTGCTCGATTATTTTTTCATCAGAAATACTATGGTTATTTTAATTTTTCTAAAGCAAAAGTATAAATATAGGAATCCTACCTGATTGGTGAAAAAATCTAAGTACTGTAGGGGAGCCACCTGGAGTGCGCGTCTTTGTGCGCGTTGAGAGGAGTGGCGTTGGGCATTGCCCACCCTACTACTTATATTTCATAAATCAAATAGGAGTTCTATATGAATGACTTGTTTTTATACTTTTGTCATATTAACCAATGAGTTATACAAAGAAAAACACTTTAAGAGCAGAAATTTTAGTAGTAGATGATACACCAAGTAATTTAGGTTTACTCTTTAAAATTTTAGGAAAAAATGGTTATAAAATTAGACCTGTAACAAGCGGTCAAGTAGCGCTGGAGGTAGCTTTAATTTCTCCACCAGATTTAATTTTACTGGATATTCTTATGCCAGATATGAGTGGATATGAAGTTTGTCAAAAGTTGAAACTAGACCCGCAAACTAGAGACATTCCAATTATCTTTCTAAGCGCTTTAAGTGAAGGCTTAGATAAAGCTAAAGCATTTCAGATTGGGGCAGCAGATTATGTGACTAAACCTTTTCAAATTCAGGAAATTTTGGCACGAGTGAATAATCAAATAATGATTATTTCTCAAAAACAACAACTTGAAAGAGAGATTTTACAACGCCAACAAACAGAAGCAGCATTGCGATCGCAATATCAACGCGAGCAAACTCTAAACCGTATGATTCAAGCCATTCGCAATTCTTTAGATTTAGAGGCTATCTTTTCTACAACTGTGACGGGTATCGGTAATTTAGTCGAGGCTATGTGGGTTGGAATTATGCAGTATTCATCCAACGAAGAAACATGGCAACTCGTAGAACAGTATTTGCCTGGAACATCATTTCTAAGTTTACAAAAACAAGAAATTTTTCCTACAAATAATTTTTTAGCTGAACAACTCGAACAGTTACAAAATTTTTGTTTAGATCGAGTGAAGCAATCAACTGATAGTCTAAATTGGCTCGAACAGTATTCAAAAGTTTGTTTGCCTATCCCTATTTATTTAAACGAAAAGGTTTGGGGAAGCCTCTGTATTGTGAGACATCAATCATGTCCTTGGACGGAATCCGATTTGCAACTTGTTAAAGTAATCGCCGATCAATTAGCGATCGCAATCCAACAATCACAGCTTTATCAGCAATTAGAACAAGCCAATAAAGAACTAGAACGCCTTGCTCATTTAGATGGGTTAACTCATGTAGCTAATCGCCGCAAATTAGACCAAGCTTTACAAAAAGAATGGCGGAGGCTACAAAGAGAGCAGTTACCTTTGTCGTTAATTCTATGCGATATTGATAATTTTAAAGGCTATAACGACGCACTCGGTCATCTAGCCGGAGATTATTGTTTGCAAAAAGTTGCTAGTGCGATTAGTAATTGTGTAAAACGCTCTGCTGACTTAGTTTCTCGTTATGGTGGAGACGAATTTGCAATTCTCCTTCCGAATACTAACTCAACAGGAGCAATACAAGTAGCAGAACTCATACGAGCAGAAATTCAAAAACTTAAATTACCATTACCCCAATCCCAGTGTGAGGGCTATGTAACATTAAGTTTGGGAGTCAGTAGTTTGATTCCAACATCAGAGACTTTACCTGAAGAGTTAGTCACATTAGCCGATAAAGCACTTTATCAAGCCAAAAAACAAGGGCGCGATCGAGTAATGAATCAGAGCGGGTAAGGTTTGAGGGGCGAGGGGCGACCCTCAAACCTTACCCGCTCCTAAGCACTTTTGCTTCTACGCAAATTAACTACCTGCTCAAGATTCAACTAAAGCCAAATCCATGGGGCGTTCGGTATCATCTTCACCCAAGTACTCTCCATTCTGAATTTCCAGAATAATCAGTGGAATAAATCCAGGGTTTTCCACCTTGTGAAGCGTTGCAGGTGGTACAAAAGTTGACTCATTGCAGTTTAGTAATATTTCTCGGTCGTTACAAGTAACCTTTGCAGTACCCGAAACAACAACCCAATGTTCGCTACGATGGTAATGAATTTGTGGTTTAATACTGTGCTTAGGTTTAATTTCTACACGGCTAATTCGATAATATTCTCCTTCTTCTATGACCTCAACCTTTCCCCAATACCTCGTACCAGCATGGGAGGAGGTAGGATTCGCGTTTAGCTGAGCACTATTTTCAGCTTGAGTCATAATTGTTAAGTCTCTCTACTAGATAACGATCGCTATTTTGTAGGGAGTCTGTGCGATCGGAGGCTTGTGTATCAAAAACTGTAACAACATTACAGTTGTTCTCTTACGCAGATAATAGTGTTGTGGTACGGGCGTCTCGCCCGTTCTAGGCGGGCAAGATGCATAGTACCACAAAAACTGCATTGGATTCAAGTGAGAAGCGCTATAGTGAATGCGACAGACTACCAGTAGCAATTAAACTGCCGTTAAATCCACAGCGCGTCCCGTGTCATCTTCGCCTAAATACTCCCCATTTTGAATCTCCAAGATAATTAGCGGAATAAACCCTGGATTTTCTACTCTGTGAAACGTTGCAGAAGGCACAAACGTGGACTCATTCCGGTTTAGTAATAACTCTTGGTTACCACAGGTAACCTTTGCAGTTCCTGAAACAACAACCCAATGTTCGCATCTATGATAGTGAATTTGTTGTTTGATACTGTGTTTGGGTTTGATTTCTATCCGGTTAATCCGATAGTTGTTGCCTTTCTCAAGGACTTCAACTTTGCCCCAGTGTCTTGTACTGCATTGTAAGGAACACGAATTGGCTTTCGATTGAGCAATATTCTCATGCCGAGTCATAACTAGTTTCTCAACTAGACTGCTATGACTATTTTTTCATCTAATTATAGAAAAAAGCGATCCCACTCAAACATTTGTAACTAATCTCTCATTTTTGTTCAACAATTTGTACTCAAGCTGTACAGAGCCGATCGCGCCCTTGTTGTTTAGGATTATACAAAGCTTTATCCGCACAAGCTATCAGTGTATCTGGTTTAACTTGCAGTGTTGGTACGATTGTGGAAATACCCAACTGTGCTGCCGATATTTACAGCCAATGGATAAATCAGTTTCTTAGCTCTACAACGATAACTCATTAGCGCTCGTAGCTTCAAGCCAAAAAAATTAACTGAATAAAGCTAATGATGGTGCTCATCCTCAATCTACAGGTTATGCAGAATTTGCAGAAATTATACAAAATTGGAGTAGTTAGTTAAATTGGTTTATATGTTAACAGTGAGCAGTAATCAATGAAAGACTTGGTGAGCGAAGTTATTAAAACTCCTGTTGTAAAAAAACTAGAGAGTTTAGTGTCTAAATATTCTAAGGTTGGAGATTCTCTTTTTTTTGATAATGAGCAGTTTCCTTGGGCTAGTGAACTAGAAACAAATTGGTTAGTTATTCGCAAGGAGTTAGAGCAGGTTCTCCAGCACACTCATGCGTTGCCAAACTTTCAAGATATTATGCCTCGCCAACAACGTATTAGTCCAGACGATGGCTGGAAGACTTATTATTTTTATGCCTTTGGCTTTACAGCAAAAAAGAATTGCGAACGGTGTCCCGAAACCTGGAAACTATTGCAGCAAATTCCAGGTTTGAAAGCAGCATTTTTTTCGATTCTAGCTCCTGGCAAGCACATCCCCGAACATAGAGGAAAGCATAAGGGGTTGATTCGATATCATTTAGGATTGATAGTACCCGAACCACGAGCTGCCTGTCGAATTCGCATAGGCGATCGAATAGCATACTGGGAAGAAGGAAAGAGTCTGTTTTTCGATGATACATTTCCCCATGAAGTTTGGAATGATACAGAGGGATACCGTGCGGTATTATTTCTAGACATTGCCAGACCGCTAAGGTTTCCCCTCTCTGTAGTCAATTGGCTTGTGAATCAGATATTGTCTTTGTCACCTTTAGTTCAAGAAGCTAAATCCAATCACAAAACTTGGGAAAACCGATTTGAAAAAGTTTTACAGGAGCGTGGTTAGTTGTTAGTGGTTAGTGGTTAGTGGTCACTGGTCACTGGTCACTGATTACTGGTCACTGGTTACTGGTCACTGATTTTAAGAGACTGAGACAACAAATGACGATTCCTACAGCACCTGCTACATAAAACACGACTTCACCACTGCTTTTCCATATGGGTCCGAGAAAAACGGGAGATAGAAATTGTCCGAGTGAAGAAATTCCAGTGCCGATCGCCAATATACCAGAACGCTGATTTACAGGGGATAAGTCAGATAATATGCTGTAAAGGTTGGGCATGACGATGCCAAATCCCATTCCAAATAAAAGTGCAGCGAACAAAGCTAATTGAACGTGTTCTAGATGGGGAATTGTGATTAATGTAAGCGCCATCAATCCAAAGCCCATACCGATGGCTGGGGTGACCCCGAATCTTTTGGCTAGCAGACTAGCAGCTACTACGGATGCGATCGCTGCACCAATGGCTCTTGACGCGAGAATCGCACCGTTGATTACCGTATCAGCTCCAATAGCAGCTTTGAAATAAAGAGGAGCGTAAACAATTACGACATAGAACATCGCTGAGGCAAGTGCTAGTCCTAGAAAGAGCATGAGGACACTAGGTTTTAACAGACTTGTACTGAGATTTTGGGTGTTTTTTAAGTCAAGAGTTGTTGCCTGTTGAAATTTTCTTTTTCGTAGAACCAAGGTTGCTGCTAGCGCTACAGGGAGCGCCAAAACGTAAAGACAGAAAGCAAATCGCCAGTGAGCAGACCCTACCCATCCCCCTAAAAGAGGAAATATTATACTGGCAGTTGCTAGCGCACTAGTAGCGTAACCCATAACTCGCGATCGCGACTCTCCTTCATACATCCCTCCCAGCAGACCTATACTAGCCGCCGCAATGCCACCATTACTCACGCCTAATAGAGCACGCATCAATAGCAGAGAGTCAAAGCTTTGCATTAACCCACCAGCCGCGCCAAACAAACCGTAGCAAACCAGTGAGAAAATCAAGACTTTTACTTTACCAATACGATCTGCTAAAACACCCAACACTGGACTAGAGAGGGCAGTCATCAAAGTGTGGATACTGACAAGAGTTCCAGCCCAACCCGGATCGATCCGTAATTGTTCTACAATCTCAGGAAACACAGGTGCTATAATACCACCTGTCATGCTAGTTAGACAGCCCGCCGCCAATAGTACCAATAATGTGGGAGCCTGTTTGGAAAAGGAAATGTTGGTCATCTATGCCGAGTTACTTAGTTACCAGTTAACATACCAGGATGTAGAAATAGACATATAAAAGACCAAAATAGCTCCCGTTCTGTTCAACTTTATTAGAAATAGGGAGTGGGGAGTAGGGAGTAGGAGATGCCTCTGTTAAGGTGTACTAAAAACAGGGTACATTTACGACTGTACTTCTTCCACAGAAAGCTCGGACGTTTACGAAACCTCAATGGAAAATTTCTTTTTTTCAGTTTTAGGCGCTATAGCTAGACAGTCGAAAGCCAATTTTGTGAGAAAAACTCGTCAAATTAGTGCTGTGCAAGAGAATTTTTTACGCAATCTGCTGTTAGCACATCAAAATACTGAACTAGGTCGGGAATATGGACTTAGAGACATTAAAACTATCGATCGCTTTCGAGAGCAGGTTCCAGTTCTACCTTACAGCAGCTATGAACCTTACACTACACGTATAGCAAAAGGTGAAGCAAACATTCTCACAGCCGAACCCATCGCTCACCTCATTCAAAGCAGCGGATCGACTGGAAAAAAGAAACTAGTTCCGGTCACTCGGAAAACAAAGAAATCTTTAGAAAAGGCTTATTGGACGAGCACTGGCTTTTTATGTGAGGCGCTGTCAGCAAGAGGGTTAGAGTTTGGTAAATTAATGGTAACCAAGTCAGTACAGCTGCAAGGACGTACTACGGGCGGTATTGAGTATGGTACAGCTGGTGAAGTTAACCTTCGTATGAGTAAGTTTATCTGCCAGCAGCTATTTGCTAACCCTTATGAAACCCTAGAAATCGCTGATAGCTTAGCTCGTCATTATGTTTGTTTGCTGTTCGCCTTGCGAGAAGACTCCATGCGGGGGATGGCGGAAAGCTTTCCCATGCTTATATTGCAAAATTGTAGTTATCTGGAACGTTACGCTGAAGAGTTAATTAGAGATATAGAGACTGGAGCGATCGCAAGTTGGTTAAAAATCGCTCCTGAATTGCGAGTAAAATTAGAAAAAGGATGGTTTGCAAATCCCAAGCGAGCCGCACAATTAAGAGAAATCTGGAGATCGCAAGGACGAATAGTCCCCAAACTCGCTTGGCCCAATTTATCGTTTATTATTGCTGCGCGTGGAGGAACGTCGGACTTTTATTTTGAACGATTTCCCACTTATTTTGGAGATACACCGCAATTTGGTGCGGGTTATTCCACCTCAGAAGCCATTTTCGGTATTTACCACGATGTAAATGAAGATAGCAGCATCTTAGCAATTGAGACTGGCTTTTTTGAGTTTGTACCAGAAGACCAGTGGGAAGCAGAGCATCCTAAAACCCTACTAGCTAATGAGGTAAAAACTGGAGAGCGATATCGCATCTTAGTAACCAATTATAGTGGTTTCTACCGTTACGACATTGGTGATGTTGTAGAAGTTCTTGGGTTTTACGAACAGACACCCCTAATTGTCTTCCGCTACCGTCAAGGTGGACTGCTTTCAGCAATTAATGAGAAGACAACTGAATTTCATGTAACACAAGTGATGCAAGCTTTGCAACGAGATTTCAGCGTATCCTTAGAAGATTTTTGTATCACCTTGGCTGAAAATGATTTCCCATCTTACTATTTAATCAACATTGAACTTACCCCCGATTATACACTTAGCGATCCCCAAGCCTTTCTATCCAGCTTTGACAGCAAGCTAAAGGAAATTCATATTTCCTACGAAGCCAATCGCCGGGATCGAGTACCGCCTCCGCGACTCCGAATTTTAGCCCCAGGTAGCTTTACTACACTCCGCCAACGTCAACTGCAAAATGGAATTCCAGAGGGACAATTGAAAGTACCTCATATTAGTGAAAACCGGGCTTTTCTTGCTGGGTTACCAGTTCAATATGAGGTGAGATTGTCAGAAGATTAGCTCGTCATCAATATTTTCACGCTGGCAAGCTTCGGCAAACAGGCTTACACTACTTTTGGGGAATTGAGCCACCCATTGACGAAATTGCTCGGCTTTTTCTGTTGGTGTCAAATTTTTGTTAGTTGCTGCCTCTACCTATCTGGCATTGAGTCTGGATTGAAAAAGTTTCTGGTCTTCGGGAGAGAGGTTTAGCACCACTTCCACAAGGGAGTTAACGAGTTGTACATTTATGCTTGTGTATGTAATTTACTCTTTGGCACACAAAGCGATGGCGGTAGCCACTTCATTATTAGTTAATTATAGTGGTTTCTACCGTTACGATATTGGTGATGTTATGGAAGTACTTGGGTTTTACGAACAAACACCCCTAATCGTCTTCCGCTATCGTCAAGGCGGACTGCTTTCTGCAATCAATAAGAAGACAACCGAATTTCATGTAACACAATAGCAATACTATTTTGGATTGAGAGGATGTTTTAAAAGTCATGATTGATGTATCAAATATTTTTTACCCCACCCTAACCCTCCACGCGTGAAAGGGGAGGGAACCGAATTTTTCTTGTTTCCCCCCAATACATCGGGGGGATAATGGGGGGTAATAATGCGATTAAAATCACAACTAACCACTCACCACTAACTAAGTTGAGTACTTAGAATTAGTGTCTACATAACCTTCCGATAGGTCGCAACCCCAGACAGTTGCAGAAGCTTCTCCAATATTCAGGCTTACATGGATATTCACTTTGTCCTTTGACATAATTTGTCGCAACTGTTCGAGATTTTCATCATTGGAACTATTAGGATAAACTTGAATATTATCAAACCTAATAACAACATTATCCTGATTGATTTCGCGATCGCTTTCACATTTCCCCATAGCCATAGCCACTCTTCCCCAATTTGGATCTGCTCCATACACTGCAGTTTTCACCAAGGGTGAATTCACAATTGCTTTGGCAACTCGTCTAGCTTGTGAATAACTGCTAGCTGAATCTACCGTCACTTCAATTACCTTAGTAGCACCTTCTCCATCTCGCGCTATCATTAAGGTTAACTCATGAGCAATTTCATATAATGCACGAGAAAATTCATGTTCCTGAACTTCTCCAGCCAAACCATTAGCAAGAATGACAGCAGTATCGCTAGTAGAAGTATCAGTGTCTATACTCAGACAATTAAAAGTTTTATCTATAATAGGTCGAAAAATAGAACGTAACACATCTGGAGAAAGAGCAGCATCTGTAAAAAAGAAAGTCAGCAACGTTGCCATATTAGGCTCAATCATACCGACACCTTTGGCAATTCCTACTAGCTTTGCATTCCCGACTTGCCGTGTTGCCAACTTAGGTGTGTTATCGGTAGTCATAATAGCACGAGAAGCTAAATGAAAATCAGCAGGAACTAATTTTTTTCCTATACCTGATAAACCTGCTCGGATTTTTTCCATTGGGTAACGTCTACCAATAACACCTGTAGAAGCAATCAAGATATTATTTGCAGGAACTCCAGTTTCAGCAGAAACAAGTTGTATCACTTCTTCTGCATCCGTTTTGCCAACAACACCATTAGCAACATTGGCATTTTTGGAGATAACAATAATTCCTTGTGCTTTTGAATCCTTTAAGTGTTCGCGACTAATTGTTACGCTTGGACCAGCAAAAAGACTTTGAGTAAAAACTCCATCAGCAACACTTTCAACGTCCGATTTGATAAATAAGAAATCCTCACTAGTATCTCGTATTCCTAGGTTGGTCACAAATGTACTAAATCCTTGAGGTATGGAAGATGCCGTTAATTGCATATTTTTCCTAAGTTAATACTTTTTGAAACGTGAGGGACTGTTTTATATTGGTATAACCAATTCTCTCATAAAAAGAGTGAGCTTCTTTGCGTTTAATATTAGAGCGAAAAAGAACTCCTTGACAGTTATTTAGAAGCGCCCAATGCTCAATGTGTTGCATTAACAGACTCCCAATTCCACAATGACGATAACTTTCATCTACAATTAATCCGAAGAGTATCGCCTGTGTAGGGCTAATTATTGTGTCGCAAATGTGAGCGTGCGCCCAAGCAACAACATAGTCATCTGCTAGGGTCGCTACATAAATAGCATGAGTCTTATTTCGTTGAATTGAGGCGAGACGTTGCTGAATTTCTTGAAGCGTGACAGGATACCCAAGTTCTTTACAAAGAATAGTCATTCGCTCGGCATCTTTAATTTCACCAGGTCTAATATTGACTTGATAGGGTTTTTGTATTTGTTCCATAATAACTTGCTAATGAATGACATCTGTTCTTGCTTGAGCTAGTACTGAATTTGATACATCTAATAAGTTCAGTGCGCTATTCCCCATTGCTGCGATCGGCGATAATACTTCAAATAACACCTTTGCAGAAGGAGCTTCTACAAAACTACCTCTAGTAGTTGAGTGAGGCGATTGATTTGTTTTACAATCCGAGGAGATACCTGCAAATCCCTTTGAAAACGGTTAAGCCAAACTCCTATTAATCCGGCATCTCTGGCGGCGATCGCATCTAGTTCAATACTATCTCCGACATAAACACAAAGTGTTTGTTGTGCTCCGAGTTCGGCACAAGCATATTGGAAAATCTGGGGTGCAGGCTTCGCAAATCCTGCCATTTCTGAAGTAACAACCACATCTACAACTGATAAAATACCGCATCGTCTAAGTTTTTCAACCTGCTGCGCCGATTGACCGTTTGTTACCACTCCGATCTTGTATTTCTGTAATTGTGCAAAACACTCAGCGACATCATTAAACAGTTGACATTTACCTACATAGTCTTCCCAATACTCTAATAATAAGGTATCTGCATCCCTGTCTGAGAATTGACAACCGTATTTCGAGAATGCCTCTCGCAGTTTCCCTCTGCTTGATTCCTGAAATGTGACTTGTTTGGCAAAGAACTTTTTGTACCATTCTCGATTCAAAAATATCCATTGTTCTTGGAATACATTGAACTCATGTTTACTATTAGGTATGACTTTATCGAACAACACACTTGCTGTATCTCTAATTGCTGCATCATGATTTACGAGTGTATCGTCTAGGTCAAAAAGTACGGCTTTAATCATATATTTATCTATGTCGATCTCCTTACCCAAAGGATGAGAAGTGTATAAGTACTGCTTATTGTCCGTCATCTACTAGTATTTAGTAAAGTTTAAAATTGGAAACATACGTAGGGGAGATACAAATCAAAGTCTAGTCGAAGGTAACGTCCTGACTCAAAACCTCCGATAATATATCTATTGATAGGTGTACGCTAAATTTGCACTAAATTTAGTGTATACTCAAAAGAGTGATTGCTTAGGAGGTAATGTGTTAGACATCAGCAGGGGTATTAATTCTCTCTCAAACTTCAAGCGAAATACCGCTGAGTTCATGGATCAGTTGAGGAAAACAGGTAAGCCAGTAGTTTTAACGGTTAACGGAAAAGCCGAGCTTGTAGTGCAAGATGTAGAATCTTATCAAAAGTTGCTTGAGCTTGTCGAAAGGCTTGAGACAATTGAAGCGATCAAAGTAGCACTGCAAGAAATGAAGGAAGGAAAAGGGGAGCCTGTTGACGAGGTATTTAGAGAGATTATGCAATCGCTGGATGAGAAATGAAATATCGAGTCATTATTCTTCCTGTAGCAAAAGCTGATATCAAAACAGCAGCAAAATGGATTCGGCAGAATGATTCTCCAGAGAAGGCAAAAGCCTGGGTGAGTGAAATAAATAAAGCTATTGCAACTCTCAGTACTTTCCCTGCTCGATGTGCCTTATTGTATGACGAGTGGTTAGAGGATATCCGAAACGATAAAATTATTAGCAATTTAGAAGTGCTGAAGTCAGACTAGCTGATGCACTCAGTTAAGAAATAAGTTATAGTCACTGAGCCTCTCCACGGACGTATGTATTAATACTGTATATAGAACTTTTATGCAGCACTGGGAGAGCGCAATGTCTCTGATGAGTAACCGTTGGGTTTTGTTACTAGGTATACCGATAAGCAGTACATTTTTTTTCTCTACCAATTATGCCATTGCCCAAATCTCTCCAGATACTACTCTGCCCAATAATTCTACCGTTAGATTAGATGGTGCCACCAGAATTATTGAAGGAGGCACGCCAGCTAATGGTAACCTGTTTCATAGTTTTCAAGAGTTTTCTGTTCCTACGGGTAGCACTGCTTTCTTTAATAACTCTGTAAATGTTCAAAATATTATCAGTCGAGTTACAGGTCAGTCAATCTCTAACATTGATGGATTAATTCGTACTAATGGTTCAGCTAACTTATTTTTGCTCAACCCAAATGGAATTATTTTTGGCAAAAACGCAGCGCTGAATATCGGCGGCTCGTTCTTTGCAAGTACGGCGACAAGTCTGAATTTTGCAGATGGTACAAAGTTTAGCGCGGCTGCACCTCAAACAACTTCTTTGTTAACAATTAGTGTTCCTATTGGTCTGCAATTTGGAGGTAATGCGGGAAGCATTGTCAATCAATCCCAGTCAAAGGATGGAAGCGCTCGAGCTGTTGGTCTACAGGTGCAACCGGGTAAAACTTTGGCACTGGTGGGTGGTAAGGTCAGTGTAGATGGCGGTTTGTTGCAGGCTGCAGATGGTCGGATTGAGTTGGCTGGAGTTAATGGATCGGGAACGGTAGGGCTGAATCTTGATGGTAGCAACTTATTCTTAAGCGTTCCCTCAGAAGTAGAAAGAGCAGATGTATCTCTCACCAATCGAGCTTCTGTTAATGTGATGGATAAAGGTGTTGGGAGTATAGCAATTACCACTCGTAATTTAGATATTTCTGGAGGAAGCCAGATTTCTGCTGGAATTAAGCCCGGTTTGACAAAAGTGGCAAATGAGACTGGAAATATTTCGCTTAACGCTACTGGAGCATTAAAAATGGATGGGGACAGCCTGGTTGAAAATGTGGCTGGGACTAGATCGAATGGTAATACTGGTGACATTAACGTTAATGCGAATTCAGTGGAATTGAAGGGTGGAAGGTTGAAGACTCGCACTTTGGGGAGTGGTGATGCAGGTAACATTAATGTTAAAGCGAATGGCGATATTGCGATCGCAAACCCTGCTTATCCCGATCCTGGTAACAGATCGACACTAGATGACAAACCAGCAATAGATGCAGGTAATTACAGTAATGACTCTGGACTCAATGGTTATGGAACCGGGCGCAGTGGTAATATCTCCTTAGAAACCAATGGTTCCATATCTTTAATAGGACTAGGTAAAGATCTACAGAACAATCAACAAAATAAAGTCATATCCACCTACAATCGCCGTGGAGGAAAAGGCGGAGGAGATATATCGCTCAAAGCCAACGGTTCTCTGAGTTTATCAAATGCTTATGTTGTCAGTGCTACCTTTAGCGAGGTTGCGGGAGGAGGTGACATATCGCTATTTGGCAAAGAGGGACTATCTTTGGCGGATGCGAGCAGGATTAATGCCTCTAGCTTTTTGAGTGGAAATGCAGGAGATATTAAAGTAAAATCTGAGGGTTCTGTAATCGTACAAAATAGCAGGATTTTTACTCATACAGATCCACCAACAAATACATCTGTAGTTACTAACGCTGGTAATATTGAAATCAATGGACGGTCTGTTTCTCTAACTGGTGGATCGGAAGTATCTACCGTATCCTCAAGAGGTGGTGGGAAATCTGGCAATATTCAAGTTAATGCAGTAGATAAAGTTGAACTTAATGATGGATTCCTTCGGAGCCGTACCTTGGGTAGAGGTGATGCAGGTGATATCAATATAAAAGCAGGTGATATTTTCATTACTAACCCGGCTTATATCCAGCCAGGTGGGAATCCTAGACTAGAGGATAAGCCTGCATTGGATGCAAGTAACTATAGAAACGACAGTATCGGTAATTTTGGTTTTGGACGTAGTGGAAATATTTCCGTGGAAGCCAGTGGTTCTATATCTTTAATAGGGCTGGGTACAGATATAGAAAATAAAGTCATATCCACCTATAATCGCCGAGGGGGAAAAGGTGGAGGAGGTATATCACTCAAAGCCAATGGTTCGATCTCGTTGGATAATGCTTATATTGTTAGTGCCACGTTTAGTGAAGTCACGGGTACGCGAGACATATCACTGTTTGGTAAAGAATCGGTGTCCATAGCAAATAATAGCAACATCAATACCAAAAGCTTTGTTAGTGGGAATTCTGCCAATATTACAATTGGCTCTCAGGGTTTGGTATCTGTACAAAATAGCCGGATTACGACTGAAGTAGGTTTGGCAGAAGCTAAAAAAAATAATCCTAATGTGGGCAATGCTGGTGATATTAAAATCAGTGGAAGGTCTGTTTCTATAACTGCTGGTGCAGAAGTGACAAGTCAATCTTTTGATGGTGGCAAACCCGGTAAGATTGAGATTAATGCTACAGATAAAGTAGAAATCTCAGGTCGCCAACTTTTTCCAAATGCCCCAAATCGTCGTACATTTTCTCCCGTATCTATTTTACAAACTAACAGCACAACTTATGCTAGAGATGAAGCAGGTGATATTAGCATTATGGTTCCTACTGGGACTTTACTAGTATCAGATGCAGCAAATATAAGGGCAGAAAGTGGAAATGCATTCAGAGGTGGTAATATCACTGTTGAGGCAAAGACTGTAGAACTCACTAGTGGCGGACAATTAATTACCAATGCTTCTGGAAATGGTGATGCAGGTAATATTAACATCAACAAAGCCGATCGCCTGATTATTTCAGGTAGTACACCTAGCTTGAATCAGACTTCGGTTGCTGCAAATTCTCCTACTGGCATATTTGCCAATACAGCATCTAGTCAAGGTGGAAATATTACCATCGACGTGCAAAAATTATTACTCATGCGTCGCAACGGTCAGATATCGGCTATTGCTGGTAAAAATGGTAATGGTGGAAATATAACTATCAATGCTAACAACGGTTTCATAGTTGCTGTTCCAAAGGAAAATAGCGATGTAGTTGCCAATGCATTCAATGGTTTGGGTGGAAAAATTAATATCAACGCTACTGCTATTTTTGGTATGATTCTTCGCGATCGCGCCGACTTAGTGAGTATATTGGGAACGAATGAGCCAACCAAACTCGATCCTCAACTCTTACAAACAAATGATATTACGGCAATTTCTCAGACAAGCCCTAATTTAAGCGGTCAGGTAAATATTAATAGACCTGATGTTGACCCTAGTGGCGGATTGGTGGAACTTCCCATAAATTTAGTTGATGCTTCTCAGCAAGTTGCTACTAGCTGTGGAGATGGAAATCAAAGAAAAAGTTCTATGATTGTGACAGGACGTGGAGGAATATCATCTAGCCCTACAGAACCGTTGATGGGTGATGCAGTGATGGCAAATTGGGTAACGTTGAAGGCGGAGGGAGAGAATAATGTTACAGATATCCGAAACACGACTGTCGCAACACAGAGAAATACACAAAAAGTAGATTTTGTCAATTCGTCTCCAATTGTAGAAGCCCAAGGATGGGTAGTTGATACTAAAGGGAATGTAGTTTTAGTAGCTATTGTACCTTCTGCGCTCCCTCATACTCCGTTATTTAACCCTGCTTCTTGCTCTGCTGGTTCAATTTCACCTTTTGACAGTTATTGATAAAACTGTATAAGAGCAGCAATCGCATTATATTCATCAATTAAAATGTTGCCTATGAGTCCGTTTCCAATCGAAGTGCGAGCGGTCGCGTCTTACTCACATTTACGCACAACACCGCTCACTTTAATCGTTTTCCATGACTTGAATAGCGATTATTTTTAGGACTATTCTTAGGACACAAATAGTTATTGTGTCCGGATTTTTCCAAATCGCAATTTGCTAAAAAGGATGTTCCCTTATGTGTGAATTAATGGCTCAATGCTTGATAGTTCCTGAAACTGGTCTGTAGTATTGCGAGCAACAGGATTGTTAGCAATAAACTCCGTAATTGCATTTTTGACTTTAGGTCCTTTGCCGTATACTCTAGAATCATAAATCAGACCAGAGTTAATAAAGGCTTGAGCCGCTGCAATTAAAGTCTCAATATTTGTTGATGTGGAATTATCCATCTCTTCATTAACAGTTTCAAATGAATACTTAGTTTCCACTAAATACTTATTTTTTCGTTTCTCCTTTTTTCCAATCAGAGAACGAGCGGTTTTATCATCCTCGTTAACTAGAACTTTATATCTTTCATTCAAATCAAAGTCTAGTCGAAGGTAACGTCCCGACTCAAAACCTCCGATAATATTTTGACAGATGGTAGCATTTATTTCACCTGTCGGCTCCATGAACACATCCACAAGTCGTGCTACCCAACTCAATGAAGTCCATCTTTTGATTTGTTCGTATTCATAAGGATTTGCGCTTCTACCCGTACCAATAGAAAGTACAGAAATATTTTCTAGTTTGAGATTCTCTAAGTTATATTTTTGCTTCTCTTCTACAGAGATTTTAGGATTGCGGCTTATCTTTAAAGCTTGGCTAATTGCGGCTAAAGATGGATTATTAGCACAAACCCCACCATCAATATGGGGAAATGACCATTTACCAAACTTCTTTTCATCAAATGCTTTCAATTCACGTGGTGGGAAGAAAGTAGGTGCTGATGCGGAACTAATACATATATCTGTTAGTGGAAGTTCATCGTACCAGCGTAGTCCCAAATCGGGATGGAAATTGGTAAAAAAAGTTGTGTTGCGATAACGCATATCATAAGCAAGAATTAACAATAGAGTTTGGGAAATGTCACAAATTTTTGTATCGCCCAAAGCACCTTTTTGTGAAAGTGCTTGCTCTAATCCATCATGAGCATATTTGGGAAAAAATATACTTCTGACCTTTTGCCAAGCTTTTCCAAATACTGTCTTCGGGTAAGGAAAGATGTCCTTGGCATTGTTTCTGTATAGCTCAAGAAGTTGTTTTGTATTTAAGCCCTTTGCCAACCCAGCAGCGATAATTGAACCAGTGGAAGTACCAGCAATCATGTCAAAGTATTGATGCAACTCTAATTTATAAGTTTCCCAGATTTCACGTTCCACCTCTTGTAGCATTTGTAGCGAAACTACACCACGGATTCCACCACCATCTAAGCTAAGAATTTTAAACGTCATAGCTGACTCACCACTGTAAAAGACTACAGTGATATAGTTCCCAGCTACTAGTAAAAAATTAAGGTGCTTCCAAAAAAAGGTAAATATTAACAAACGGAATATATGCATCGTTAAACTTCGTTGCGGAGAACCCTAAACGGTTGATTATTGTTTTCCCATATGCGAACATCTAGGTAAAGCTGTGTCTTACAGAAGTAAACTTCTTCATAGGCAAGCCGCAAATTACGCTCAAGACTGTTAGGTTCAACATCAGCAACTTTGTTAGAGCCAATCGCTCTGCGTAAGCCGAGTGACAGAAGTTGCACTAGATCGTGACCGCAGCAGATTTGCCAAGAATCGTGACTTTTGTTTTTTTGGCTCATGAGCCGTTGTTGCAGATCTTCATCTTTCAAGGAAAAGGCTTGAGATTTATTTTTCACTTCTCGAATCAGTTTAAGCTCATCAATCTGTAGAGTTTGCTCATCAATGAATTTGCTGAATGTAATACCCTCAAAGGTTAGGTTCAACCCATCACACTGAGAAAGCCAACGCAGATAACCTACTGACATTCCAGTTTCAAGCAATGCTAATCTTATCTCTCGATTAAACTGAGCTATTTTCTCTTCAGAGCCAAATTCAGCAACTACTTTGTTAAGTGCTGGTGAGTTGATTAGCATAGTTTCAAGATCGTGAGTGTCGGTGCGAAACAGATTAGGACTGGTGTATGTTAAAGTTTCAAGGCGCTCAAAGTCTGCATCAATAATAGCTAGAATTCCTTGGAAAGTTGATTTTTCTAAAATTTCTAAAACAGCGATCGCACGCAGCTTACTTGAAGGTTTTCCCGAAACGCTGGCTAATTGACAAGCTGCTTTGTCAATAAAACGCTCGTAGAAAGTTTTGTCGGAACTACCTTCCACTAATAAAAAAGTTCCTGAAAAAGTACTCCGCCGCAATCGAATTTGGTTGGCTTCCCGGTCAATCGTCAGAAACTCTCTCACTTTTCTAACCCTTTGAGTTCAACTGTTAAATCCCAGCGATCTTGAATGATATCTGGTGAATGAGTAGCCATTAGAACATCTACATCTGTGAGCTTTATAATTTCTTGTAAATCTTTTAAAAACTGTATTTGCCATCCTACATGAAGAGATAGTTCGGGTTCATCAATTAAGACTAGAGAGTTAGGTTGGACTTTAAATAGCAGTTCGTAGAGAAGCACTAACTCATGTTGTTCGCCAGATGATAAATCTGTTGATGAAAGAGTTTTTAAATTAGATAGTGGAGAGTTATGTGTTGTAAAAACGAATCCCTTATCCTTACTAAAGCTTATCTTTTTGTAGGAATAAGCAAATTTGTTATTGATAATTGTCCTTAACAACTCAATCTTGTCAGCTATTTCAACAAAAACACTCAGCTTTTTTTCAACATCTTCAACGTATACTGACAAAGCATTTTTAGTGCTTTCATCGATATCTTGAGGCTGAATTTGAAATTCTGAATCTTCATCTTTATCTAACAAACCTACTTCTATAAGATGAGAGCGAGTCTCTTCAAGGTTGTTTAGTTGATGACGAAGCTGTTCATCTGTTAAATCTGAAACTGGTTGTTGCTTCACCACTCTTACGGGAAAAGTTCGATCGAGAGATTGAGATATTGTACCGTACTCCTTAAATTTATCTTGCATCAGCTTGGCAAGTTCATCAGAATAGGCAGATACAGTTGACAACATTGAAGGTGTTGTCAGATTTCTTCTGGAAGAACGGTTAGGAACAAAGTTAAGCAAGCGTTGCGATTCAATTAATCGCACATGAATATTGCTCTTTAATTTTTCTAGCCACTCAGGCTCTTCTCGTGATTCTTGCAATTTAAAATCAGAGGGCAATAAATTTTCAAAACGCTCTATAACTTCTTCTAAAGAAAGTGTTTCTTCAGTAGGAATATATAACCATTTTCTTGGACTTATACGTTCTAATCCTGGTATCAATTCATCTAAAATACTACTAATAGGAATGTCTAAGTCAGTACGAATCTTAATTGGTCTTGGAGAAAAAGAAAGTATATCTGAATTAGGATGATAGAAATAAAAAACAAGATTATTTCTGGGTTCGCCTTTCTCATTATCAGAATTTTTTATAATTTCAATAACATTACTATTATTAAACTCTACTCGAAAACTTCTAAACGCGATAGTTCTTAATTCTGCATATCGAGAGTTAAAAAAACTATTTAAAATTCTTAATATTGCAGTTTTACCAAACCCATTTGGACCATGAATGATAGTGATGCGTTCATCCATGTTCAATGGAATCACATGATCGAAAATTCCGAATAAGCCTCTGACGGAAATTTGCTTAATTCTCATAGTCCCCGAGTCCTACAGGCATTGGCTTCACGACCTTGATTGTAACCTCTGTCTTCTTCTGGAAAGTACGGAAAATACAGAAACGCTTTCTTTTGTATCCTCTGTAGCTCTGGAGTTTAATTCCAAGCTACTAAGGAAGCGCTCGCAATACCATATTACACTCAATGCTAATTCAAAAGTTGTTCGCTCGCATTCCTTGCAACTCCTACCTTCTGTTCTGCCCAAACAATGCGTATTCGACTCATAAGTAGCTCAAATTACGCCTGATAACGTGCATGACATTAATTATTAGCTGCTAGTTTAGCAATTACCCCACCATACAATGCCGTAAACTTCGACTCTTCTACAGCTGCATTGCTGTTGTTCCAAGTAGCAACCATACAGTAATTTTTACCATTCTTTGCCTGTAACCAAGTTGTCAAATTCAGAACACCAGGCTCAGATCCCCCTTTATACGCTACCTGTTGCCAATTTTCGGCATTAGCAACACCAGGATTAATACTCATCAGTGGCAAATCGGCAACTTGTTTCATGAGTTCGCAGAGTTCTTCTGCCGTAAAAAACCATTCTACATCCAAAGCAACTGGGTTAGTCCCTATAAATTCGTTCACATCAGGAAGCGGTTTTTTGGCAATCTCTCTCAATATTGCACGGCGTTGAGATTCGTTGCTTGTTTGATAACGTTTCAATAAGTCCAGATTTCCAGAACCTTTTAAAACAAACATTTCGCGGGTTGTCAGGAAAGGACGGTTACGGGGTGACACAGACTCAATTTCCTCTCGTCCGAGCAAGTTAATTAATATATCTGTTGCCGTATTATCGCTGAGAGAAATCATCAAAGCTGCAAGTGTCTGCACTGTCAAGTATGACCCATCTGGCCATGTTTGTAACATTCCAGATGGTAAACTTTTCTCACCCGGTATCAGTTGCACGACATCTTTCCATGTCTTTTTGCTTGAAGCCATTTCTGATTTCAGTGCTTGGAGTACGGCTAGCTTAAAAGCTGAACCAACAGCTAGAGGTGTTCTAGTGTTTAATTCAGCTTTTGTCGTGTTGTTTTCTTGAACTAGAAAACTAACTTGACCGGGTAATACTTTAAATTGAGCGATCGCTTCTTCTAAACTAACAACTTTAGCTTGCGGAGGTTGAAACAGCAAACCTGAAATCTGACCTTTGGGATTTAAAACTACTTTAGTAGGTACTGAAGCTTGACTAAAAAGTACCAAGTAATCTCGCTCATTATTTTGTATACCTTGATAATTTCCCAACTGCTTCTTTAATTCAGCAATGACTTGTCGTATTTGCACTATGGATACTTGAGCTAAAAATTCTGATGCAAACCAATCAGGTTGTATTTGTTTGCTAACAAATAATCTTTCTAAAGCTGCTTTGGGAGACATTGATTGTTTTGGGCTTTGTATCTGAGCTAAGAATTGTGTTTGAAGTTCATCTTCTGCTAATGCCAACTGAGGAAACATTAAGTTTACCGCAAGTAAGATAATAAATAAAAAACTAATACTATATTGATACATAAAGAATTTTTACCCTCAAAATCCCAATTACTCTAGATTCTAATGTGTTGAAACGCACTCTTTACTATAGAGTAGTATTTTGGCGTTACTCCTTGGACGCTCTAAAATTCCCGATCTTTGTAGTAGTGTATCTAGGCTTAATTGGTGGGTAGAAATTAATCGGTCAATGAGTCTAGATTCTTTCTCAAGAGCGCAAGAGCACCCCTGCTCCCCCTGCTGTCTTCACCGACCATTTTAAGGTGGACGCGGTAGTAGGGTAGACACTGCCCACCAGATCGCTCTGTAGGGCATAGCCCCACCTACTTGTTTAAGTAATCTTCTGACGGGATGGGAGTAAAATAATACTGTTTTACTACCCGCAAAATATCTAGCAATGGAATTTTATGAACTTCAGCAAATTGTCGAAGCGAATAGTCGTCGTGCTATCCAAGCATTAACAGATTGGATTGCTGAACTCACGCACAATATAGAGGGATTAACTACAGTGGAAAATCAGGCTCAAGAAGAGCGGGTAGAACTAAGACGAGCAACAATCGGAATTGCTAATTTACTACGTTCCTTAGACAGCGATCGCATGGTGGGAGGATGGAAATAACTTTTCCTTGATATCTTATCAATTGCGACTTGGTAAGTTAGCGATTGTACGACTTTACAATAAGCCGTAACAAAGTCGGAATAATTTTCAACAAGAAGGCAACGGGGAACAGGGAATGGGTCGTTCCTCCCTATTCCTATTAATTTTTAATCATAGAAAAATAAGCTAGAATCAACGTGTAATAATTTCCCTAATGCTAAAGCCTCTGGTAAACCTATTTCTAATTCACCATTTATGACTTTATCAACCATATCAGATGAACCAAAAACTTCTAATAAGTTATCCTTTGTAATATTCTGTGCTTCCATCAAATGAATCATTCGAGAACGTGGTGTAGAATAGTTTAATTGATAATGTTTATCTTCAAAATCTTCAATTAACTTTACCAGTAACTCTAAAATTGTACTTTCTTCTGGAGTTAGATTTTGACGAGCCAACAATTCCTCCACTACCTTTAAAAATTCTTCATTTTCAGCCTCTGTCTTAATAATTCGAGGTTGATATTTAGAAAGTAATTGACTATACATTTCTGAATTAATAGTAATGGTCATTTTTCCAGTTATCTTTGTCATATTCTGCATGAGTTAAGACATATTTAATATAGATAACTTGTTTTTCATAATTAATACTAACAATCAATCTATATTTATTACCTTTAATATTAAAAACTGTAAAATTATTAACTGCTTCCGCTCGAGGATAAGCGGCTTGAACCTCCACTAAGTTTTTCCAGTGAGCTTTAGTTGCAATTTTATACCAGTCGTCTAGTACTTCATAGCAATCTCCATGTCGTTGACAAAATTCTCGCAACTTTTTACGGCTGATAACGTGCATTACATTGATAATTCTAGCGTTCTTAATTGTTTGACGTATATTACACTAATTTTGAAAATCAATTTACAATAACTATTCTAGGCGGGCAAGATGCCCACCCCACAAGAACTGTATCAGATGTAAGCGAGCGATTGACCAATGACAAATGACTATCCTGACTAGTTAGCTTTATCAGTTTACTAGCGATTAATCCGAATCAACTCCGTCAAGATACTATCCAAACTGCCATTGACTTGAATTTTCTCAATCTTTTCGGCAATTCTTTCGAGCACTTCTAACTCCTTGAGACGCAACGCAACGGGATTATCTTCCATGACCTTAGCAGTATTCAACATACTGCGAGTTGCAGCAGTTTCTTCACGACGACGGACTCCGTTTGCTTGGGCTGCTTTTTCTGCTTCCACAACCTTGCTCAGAATCGTCTTAATCTCACCAGGAAGAATAATATCTTTTACCCCAACTGAATCGACTTCAATTCCATAGTCAGCAGTTTTGGAGCGAATGTATTCGGAGACACTGCTATCAATTGCGCCTTTATCCTCCAACAATGCATCTAGAGTTCTTTCCCCAACAGCACCACGCAAAGCAAACTGTAGTTCTTTGTATAGGTAAGTGGTAATATCTGATAAACCATTCTTGGCTCTAAGTGGGTCGAGAATGCGGTAGCCAGCAGTTAAGTTTAAACGCAAAGGGACTTTATCTTTAGAAAGAATGTCTTGACCGGATACTTCAAGTGTTGAGTAACGAAGGTCAAAGATTTCTGTTTGCAAAGAACGCCCAAACAGCCACCATGCATGCATTCCTGCTTGGAGTTGTGATTGATACTCTTGATTGATGTAGAGTAACCCCAGGTGTTGTGTTGGTACTTCGCGAATATGCAAAGAATTGCGGCTCAAAGCTAGAGTTTCAGGTTTACCGGAAACTAACTCAGCCACCAAACGAGAAGGTAACTTAGCATCAGTGCTGATGTCGATCGTCTCCACCTCAACACCTTTCCAAAACAATTTGCGATCGCATGGCGGTAGGATGGAAATAACTTTCCCTTGATATCTCACAATTGCGACTTGATAAGTCAGCGATTGTACGACTTCACAATACGCTGCAACAAAGTCAGGATGTTTTTCAATCAATACATCTTCGAGGGGAAAGCTAGGATTAGGTACAATCCGGCTGAGCGTTCGGAGTGAAACATCTTTGTCTTGCGACCAAAAAGCGTACTCTCCTGGTTCTAGGGGTCGGACAAAGTTATTTTGTACGTACAGCAAACCAATTTCAGACTCTGAAATTTGAAACTTTTTCAGTCCGTTCAAAGCAATTCCGCGTACTTGCTGTACGAATTCTGTTGGTAATTCCAAGCTTTCTTCCAAGTTGAAGACATGGGATTCTACCTCAATAAAACCGCGCCAAAAAGCCCGTAGTTGATTGGGTGCAATGCTCATCCAATTTTGACCCAAGCGTACTAAAGCTGCTTGGTTGTAAGCTGTTCGCACGACTATGAGATGTTGTTGTAACTCGGAGCCACGATCTCTCAACAAAAGTTCGAGGTTCTCAATCTTGGCTTCTGGTTGGTTGAGGTCATAGGTTTTGACTTGCCAATGGCGTCCGATATAAGTGTAAGTACCGGGCTGTAAAATTTTCTTGAAATCACTTCTGTGATATAAAATTCCGATTTCGTTAGGTTTGATATAAAATGTTTTCCACATAATACAGTGACCAGTGACCAGTAACCAGTGACCAGTGATTAATTGAAACTCTACAAGTGTGGGTGTTTGCAGTTCAGTTGCGGGCAAATTGCGTCTCTAAAATTGGATTAAGAGGGCAAAACACTACTCTGGTTATTACCAGTTGTAGCGATCGCTCTTAGCGCAAGCTGTACCCAGCTTATCGCCATATTGCTATAATTCCTCTTACAAGGAAAAATAGCACTCAGATTTGCCGTTGCATTTGCCAATTCCAGAATTCTCGTAGAGAAAATGGATATGACAAACGCTCGAACAAACTCAAATTAAGGAGAAGACAATTGCACAGGCTTCTTCACTGTGGCGATTGAACATCACTGAGTAACGTCCAACCGCGAGCACCCACATTGCAGAGTTTGCATAACAACGGAGTCGAACCGTCTTGGGATTTCTCCCATACCATGTAAAGCTACCGTGACAGGGTAGTGTCTTTTGACCCGGACTTTCTTTGGTGGAAAGTGCAGGAATCGAACCTGCAACCAATCGATTATGAGTCGATCGCTCTATCCAATGAGCTCACTTTCAAAGAGGGGAGTTTGATGTAGGATTTTAACCTACGTCCGACCGATGGCTTCGGTTGCTCTAACCAACTGAGCTAATCAAACGGTTTAGCAATGCATTGCAAGAACGGTATACGCTCAATCCATAGGTTGGCGCACCAGTCGGGTATGTAGAACCCGAACCACAGTTTTGCTGATGTATTACTATACTACTTAATGTAGCACATAAAATATTAAATGGTAGTGGGTAATTACTGAAAAATTGCTTAAATTTCTTTTAGTCAAGCGTTTTGTACCATCCAAACTAAAATCCCAAGAAGTTGGTCTATCGGTGGTAAAGAATAATCGGTAAGATCGATTGTAACAATTTTCCCTTCTAACTTAAGAAATCGCCACTGAGTACCGCTTGTAATACTGCCATAAATAGTATTAGTAGGATTTTCTTTTAACTCATTAAACCTTTGAGCGGCTATCATTTCTGCAACACACTGACCTATTCCCAACTTTAAATCGGCTTGTTTTGCTTCAACAATAATAACTCTAGGAGCTTCAATCTCTAACAATTCCGGCGAACGACTAATGAGAAAGTCACATCTACCATTTAGACTAACTGAAGCGTCTACATCAAAATTATCACCAGAGAATAAACTAATTTGACGCTTAAGAATCTTACGCACTTCTAAAAGCACGGGACTTATAATTAATTCTGAATGAGCTTTTTCACTTCCAGTTGCGATCGCTAAGGGTAAACTTTCTTCTAAAAATTCAGTTAAAGTTGAAGGTTCACATGGTGATATTTGAGGAAAAAAACGCACTCCCTCAACTGTGGAGATTCCAAAAGCAGATTTAACTTTTCCTATAGAATCAAATTGACTGTAAGGCATAGTGTATATTCTTTGGCTCCACTATTTAATTTTAACGGCATAGCCGTACTTACTACAGTACTTCATTTTTTTCACAAATCAGATAAGACTGCTATAAAAGGTTTTCCTTTTTTTCAGTGTAATTGCGGTTCTCGATAATTTGAAGCTCGTGAAAAGCTAAGAGAAACGTGCAGTTTGTCATAGGTATATTTTAATGTCCTCATCTGGAAAACTACCTCTTGAATCCCATACTCCACCCCCAGGGTACTCATTCCGGAGAGGTACTGTTAGAGAAATACTATTGCGAAGCTTGAAAACTCTATTTTGCACGCTTCTTGTTCTATCTATTTTGGCGATTGCGATCGGTATCCGAGCAATGCTAGAAACAGCTTTGGAGAAACTACAAGTTTATTATCGAGCCTACATATACGAGATGGGAAATTTACCAAATAATTTCCTACAGGATTGGCAACAAATTTTCTCGATACTAAGCTCAATCGATCTATCTATTTTTGTGGGAATTGGACTGGCAATTGGAACGGGAGTTGGAACTTATTTCCTTACTATATTGTTACTATCAAGAAGCTCTTCTAATAGTGCGATCTGGGTAGCCGAGCATAAACAGCAAATTGTTGGACGGGCATCGCTTTTGATACGAACAAATTATACTGTGCTTTCTGCAATTTACATCGATCCCAAACATCGCTTACAAGGTGTTGGAGCGCACTTACTTTGGTACTGTTTGAAGAATACAAGAAAACTTGTTTATCTTATCTGTTCTCCTCACCTACAAGGATTCTATGCACGTATTGGGTTTGTTGCTCTTCCCAAACAAGATATGCCTAAAGAACTACAATTTTCCAAACTACTTGGGATGAGATTGTTGCACGAACCAACACTAATAACTAGTCAGTCATCCACTCTACCTCTGTTACCTCATCTCTCAATTCGTTCCTTCCAAGAAATTGAGGAGCAATGGTACATTTACAAAACTTTTTGGCGTAGGAAACGATTTAGGCAATCTCGATTCAATATGTTAACTGTAATTGCTTTGATATCTAGCCGTCCTTTTGTTGTGCTCAGTGGACTTATTTGGGGTTTTGAAGCAATTTTTGGGTTTACAGAGTTTGCTTATTTTAACTTTTCTGTCTTTGGCATCGAATTTTCAGGAATAACCATTGCCTTATGGGTGTTGTTATTCTCAATCTGTTTGTTATGGTTCTTTGCTCAGAGCCAAGAGTGGATTCTCGAACAAGATGGTTATCCAATTGGTTACATTCACTTTTCCGAACGAGGAGACTGTTCGATATTGTATAACTTACATATTGAACCGCAATATCAACAACAATATCTTAGCAAGTTCTTGTTAGCACGTCTCAGCCATCAAATATCACGACCTCTCTATTTTAATTGCTCGCTTGCAGATAGACAGTTTTTCACTGGGCTAGGTTTCTCTGTAGCTAGTCGTACAGAATTGCCGTTCGAGTTCCAGTTTTTTCAATTCAGGAGGTACGTACCTCTAAAATTGGCAAATCAAGCAATGACAGATTTATTAGCACAATTGGTTCAAAATGCAGAACCTATTTGCAATTGCGAAAATACACCATTACTTAGTCAGACTAACTTTCAAGTGCAACAACTCAAGAAAAAAAGATGGATTTGGATGACTGTTACAGTTTTTTTACTTGGAGTATATGCGATCGCACCACTGTTCAAACTTCCTCAAATTCACTCCGAACTCAAACAACAAATTTCAACAGAAAATCTCAAAAGCGATGGCGTTGTGCAACGCTTAGAAGGAAAAGGATATATTCAAGCTTTGGCGATCGCATCCAATAATCAGACAGTTGCTAATGGCAATGAAGACGGTACGATCCAAATTTGGGATATTCAGAGCAAAAAACTACGACAAACTTTGACTGTTTCTTCTAGCAAAATACAATCCCTTGTCTTTAGTCCAGATAATCAAACCTTAATTGTTGGCACATCAACAGGTACAATCCAACTTTGGAATCATAAGCTTGGTATACTACAGGAAATACTATCTCCCGCTCATCTTGGAGCAATTCAAACTTTAAAAATCAGTCATAATGGTCAAAGGTTAGTGAGTAGCAGTTGGAAAGATACATCTGTGAAAGTTTGGGATTTGAATCGCCGTCAGATTCAACATATGATAGACACTCACGTTCAAGTTCTTTCAGTAGCGGAAAGTCATGATGGTCAAACTTTATATGTTGGAACGTTAGGTGATATAAAAATCTGGGATTTGCCACATCAGCAATTTGTAAAAAGCTTAGCTGCTCATTCTCGTGAAGTAGAGGTTATTTCAACTAGCACAGATGGTAAATTACTTGTCACTGGTGGTATGGATCGTCAAGTTGATAAGAATAATATTGAGAGCACTCGTTGGATGGTCAAGATTTGGGATGCTCCAAGTTTAACACTGCTAAAAACATTGCAGGGTTATAGTAGTAGTTCCTTAGAGTCATTAAGTATTAGCTCTGATGGCAAAATAATTATTTTTAATGATTGTTGTTATACACAGTTGTGGGATTGGATGAATAACAAACACATTTCAGATATTGATGGACTCAATCGTCATACTGTGCTGAGTCCTGATGGTACAACTGTAGTTGGTGTCGGATCTGATGATAAAACAATAGCGATCGTAAAGTTATCTAACCTCTTGCTATCTGGTTCTCCTCTCTGAAAGATAGATAGCTATGTACGGGCGAGGACGCCCGTACCACAAGAAAATAATCTAAATAAACAAGTTTCTGATGTTTAGAGAAAGTTTTACCTAAATTCTCTACTTGTGATTCCGCAACCATTGACGAAATTCCTTTACTAACTCCAAATAATCTTTTTCTCCAACTTTGTCTAAAAACCTTGCAATTTCTAAAATTGCTAAATTTGGAAAAGCTAAACTTCGCTCTGTTTTAACATATTCTCGATTTTGAAGAATATAAATACTAAAATCTTCTCCATTGTAACACCAAACTTCGGCTATTCCTATATCAGAATAGATTTGTAATCGATTCTCCGAACTACTAGTGATATCAATTTCAACAACTAAATCTGGTGGAGGGTCTTGTTGTAAATCTATCCTCTTTTTGCCACGAATAATATCAATGTTTTTTAAATAAAAACTTTCATCTGGTTCTGCTCCACTCAACTGTGGATATTTATAAGTAGTAGAACCAAATGGTTCAATTCTAATTTCTAATTCTTCAGCTATGGTTTCAACAAAGCGTCCCATTAAAGTCTTGTAACGTTCGTGTTCTGGAGAAGGAGCCATGATTTCTAAATTACCACGGTTGTAAGTTAGCCGAAGACGGCGATTTTTGCTCAATTCATTAAGTAAACTTTCATAGGTTTGCCAACTGATACCTGATAAATGAATAATTTCTTCTGGTTGAATAAAAACTTTTGTAGTCATATTTCGCCTATATGTTGAAATATCGATCTGTCTCAAGCGAGCGCTTTACATCTCAATTTGTCGCTTTTTCTAGTAATCCGGTTTGCGCTTTCCATGTGCGATGGCAATTACCTAAACAACCTATAAACTTCACAAATACTTCTCTCGTAACTGGGAAAACACTTGATTTGATGGTTCGCCAATCGCCGTTACGCAATGAATATCTTCCAACCGTTGGGTTAATTCTATATCCCAAGCAGCCTCTACATCATCATTTACACCTTCATCCAAGGAATGAATCAAAAAGCGTGCAAGTTCGGCACGTTCTTGTAGAGAGAGTTGAGAAAGTTCTAGCTTGAGTTTTTCCGCAGTCTCAGTCATATTATTGTGTCTTTCAAGAATTTAGACTTTAAGCTTAACTATTTGATTTTAACTGCGTTCGCGAAGCGGAAGCTGAAAGAGCGCTTATCGCGTCAGCTACAACATCGATTGTACCTGCATTACCCATCAATTGCTACTGGTAAGAAACAATCCCATCACGTAAAGAGCGGGCCTCTTGAGTCCGATCTAAGTTAACTCCCTTCCCCAACTCCGCATTCGTCCGCAGATAATCCCGCATCCAATTGCACGCATATGCCAAGTCATTTAAATTGAGAATCCTCTGTAAATCCCAGAGAATGAGCCTGCTGTCCTCGCTTGCTCAGGTGTTTTACCATCAGGACTGAAAGCGACTGACCCTACCGGAGCATTATGCCCTATTAAGGTGTGCAACAAGTTGCCGTTTTTGTCCCACAGTTTAACTGTGTTGTCTGCGTTTGCGGAAGCGATCGCACCACTCCTGCTTTATTTACAAGAACACTACCAACAGTGAGTTAACCATTTTTCTGCTCGTAAACTTCCTGAACTCGTTCGAGTTCTAAATCGCTCAGATAATCTATTGTCCAGTTAGCTTGGCGCTGTAGCATATGGAAGGGGTAAGTATGCGCGACTCCCACCACTTGCATTCCCGCTTGTTTCGCCGCTTGTATACCAGCAAAGGTATCTTCAATCGCTAAACACTCTTCTGGTACAAAGTTTAAATCGGGATATTCCTGGTTGAGGCGTTTTACCGCCAGCAAATAACCGTGTGGGTCTGGTTTACTGGTGGGAAGATCGTCACCTGCAACAATCGGGTTAAAATGTTGAGCTAGGTTGGCACGATTGAGTATGAGGTCAATTTCTTTATGAATCGCGCCACTGACGATTCCTATTTTTAAATTACGAGCACGCGCTTGAAAGAGTAAGTCTTCTAAACCAGGGTAGAGAGGTAATTTTTCAATTTTTTCTATCTCCCGAACATAACCTTCTGCTTTACGGTGAAGCAACTGAGTGAGATAGTTCTCACTCACCACTCGCCCTCGTTTGGCTAGCAATTCTTTTACGCAAGCGCGATCGCTACGCCCCAAACAAACTTTGCGGTACTCACCTGGTTTTATCGTTAGGTTTTCTTCAATTAGAAGTTGCTCTATAAGTTGCTCGTGAATGGATTCATCATTAATGATGACACCATTAAAGTCAAACAGAATCGCCTTTAGACTCATGGAAGTATACTACAAGCTGGTAATGGAAATCCCTGCAATCCATTATCTACTGTGGTGTCCCCTGGAGTGTAATGCATGGCATTTCTTTGAACACTGCGAGCGCCAGACACAATCGGCTTAATTCCGCTTGTGACTTGGTTAATCCACCAAACATCCTGAGTTTGTACGGAGCCAAATCCAGCAGCACCCATCCAAGCATCAACGCTTCCAGATGCATATTCCTCAATATACGGCTCCTCAAAAACATTGTTCAGCCAATCCAATTGCCGAATAGTTTTTTGATTGCCATCCAAAATCAACACTTGTCCGCCAGATACTAGTAACCGGAAGGCTTCGTGTAAAATTGCTTGACAGACGACAGTTGGTGTTTCGTGGAATAATAAAGAGGCAGTTACCAAATCAAAGGAAGCATCTGGAAAACCAGTTCTCTCAGCATCACCATGTCTCCAGGAAATATCCAAACCAGCATTTTGTGATTTGTGCGAAGCCCTCACAAGCATATAAGGCGATAAATCCAAACCTATGACTTCGGCTTGGGGGAATGCCTGTTTTAACATTAAAGTAGTCGAACCCGTTCCACAACCCAAATCTAAAATCCTTCGCGGTTGTACCTGAATCGCATCAATTAACGCTTGACGGACAATGGTTTCGTTAGGAGGTAAAACATATTGGGTAATGGGGTCATAGGTTACTGCTGCACCAGAGTTAAGATACCCGCGCTTAATTCCGTGAAAGTTTTGACTGCTGTAGTATGTGGGAATCGTTACATCAGCACGTCGATAGCGATCGCTTTCTTTTTCCCAATCAACACTTTCTGCATATCGCCGCCATCCCTGTTCATCAATGAGGAGACGCACCACAGGGGATAAAAAGCGTTCCCAGATAGTATCTTGACGAACTGCCATAGAAGTTTGTTTATTTTTCTTCACCTATTATAACTAATGTTACATTATTTACAGGGAATAGGGGTTAGGGGTTAGGGAGTAGGGATTTTCGTGCTTGGTTGTGGGCGAACTTTAAAGGCTTGCCATCGCTAATTTCTTATACTACAATTATATTACAAATAGAAATAGTAAACAGGTAGGTTGGGTTGAGGAACGAAACCCAACAAAGCACGAACAAAGTTGGGTTTCTCACACGGTAAGCCCAACCTACGCGGTTTGAAATTTATGGCTTACCCAAGCAGTATTAAGGTTAGTGAAATTCATGCAATTAGCTTGTGTAAAAGTATCCAATCCAATTAATCCACGCATCCACGCATCTAAAATCCACGCATCCAAAATTTAATTATGCCCTACGAAGAATTAGAACTTTCCACACCATCACCTGTCCTGTCTTGGGCAAACCACCCATTGGGAACAGAAGAAACCAAGATGGCAAAGAATGTAGCATCACTGCCATTTGTATTTAAACACGTAGCATTAATGCCAGACGTTCACTTAGGTAAAGGAGCCTTAGTTGGTTCAGTCATTGCCACAAAAGAAGCAATTATCCCAGCTGCTGTCGGCGTGGATATTGGCTGCTTTGTAGGTGATACTCTTATTCCTTTAGTCGATGGTAAATTGTATTCTATAAAAGATTTAGCTGAATGTAATGAAGAATTTATAGTTTACTCTTGTACCTCCACTGGAAAAGTCGTAGCAGCTAAGGCAAAAGCAAGGTTAACTAGACGTAATGCTCCTCTTGTAAAAGTCATTCTGGACAATGGTGAAGAAATTATCTGCACTCCAGATCACCAATTTATGCTTAGAGATGGAAACTATGAGGAAGCACAACATCTTCAATCTGGAACATCTTTGATGCCGTTCTACTCAACCACTGACAAAGATGGTTATACCTTAATCGCTCAGCCCTACTCAGGTAGATGGCACAAAGCACATTGGATTATTGCTAGATCGGGCTTGCTAGGAAAGGTTCCTAGATTTGAAGGACAAAGAACAGTTATTCATCATCAAAACTTTAATGAATCAGATAACCGACCTGAGAATTTAAAATTCATGGGCGATCGCGATCGTTCTGGTGATTTGCACTATACCTGTGACATTTGTAATGCACAAATCAAAACTCCAATTGGTTTACACAATCACCGAAAAAAAGAACATCAGTGTAATCACAAAGTTGTAGCTGTTCTATCTTTAGACTGTACACAAGATGTTTATTGCTTTACAGTACCTGAATATCACAACTTTGCTTTGAAAGCGGGTGTCTTCGTTCACAACTGTGGTATGATGGCGATAAAAACACCATTTAATGGTGACAAACTAGAAGGAAAACTGAAAAAAATCCGCTTGGATATTGAAGCAGCAATTCCTACTGGATTTAACGAAAATAAAGAGGTTGAAAAAACTATTACCAACTGGCAAAGCTGGCGCGACTTTAAGGACTTGCATCCAGGGGTGCAAGATTTACAAAGTAAAGCGATGAAACAAATGGGTTCTCTCGGATCTGGAAATCATTTTCTAGAAGTTTGCCTCGATACAGAGAACCAAGTTTGGCTGATGTTGCATTCCGGTTCGCGTCATATTGGCAATAATCTTGCTCAATGCCATATCAACACTGCTAAAAATTTAGCAAAAATGGCAGACAATAAATTGCCAGACCCAGATTTAGCCTATTTTATTGCTGGTACGCCAGAATTCCAAGCATACTGGCACGATTTGCAATGGGCGCAGGACTATGCGCGTGTCAACCGTGAGGTAATGATGGCACGTTTCAAGCACATCGTTGAGAAACATTTAGCAGGTGGTAAATCAATTAAACCTTTACTAGAGGTCAATTGCCATCACAATTACGCTGAAAAAGAACTGCATTTTGGCGAGGATGTATACGTCACTCGTAAGGGTGCAGTGCGTGCAGAAAAAGACGACTATGGCATTATCCCTGGTTCAATGGGGGCAAAATCTTACATTGTTAAAGGCAAAGGTTGTGCCAATAGTTTTTGTTCTTGCTCTCATGGTGCAGGTCGTTTGCTATCTCGAAATAAGGCAAAGAATGTTTATACTCTTGACGATTTAATTGAGCAAACAAAAGGTGTAGAGTGTCGTAAAGATGAAGGTGTTTTGGATGAAATTCCAGGTGCTTACAAACCTATAGATGAGGTGATGAACAATCAAGCCGATTTAGTTGAAGTTGTAGCAACTCTTAAGCAAGTTGTTTGTGTAAAAGGGTGAATTGTAAAGATTATAATTAGATCCCTGACTTCTTAAAGAAGTTGGGGATCTTGTTTCTTTGTCCAATGTTTCAAAAAAAACATTCATTTCCAAACCATTTTTTTCAATTGGACGAGTGCAAGTGCGCCAATATTCAATTAAGTTTTATGATGTTAAATAATAGTCTTCTCCTCGTGCTTTCAATGTAGTAAGAGTATTTAAAGAATCAGAGCGTATTGGATGTTCTAGCTGTGCGAGACGGAGAACCATATTTGTATCAATCAAAAAAGCCATGCTTTAATCTTCTTCGTAAATTCCGCTACGACTTACAGCATAATCCGACAAAAGCGGAATATTTTGAGGATGACGCTTTGACCACCTGACCACCTGACCAGTAACGACTTGACCAGTGACAACAACTAACCACGAACCACTAACACTTAACTAGTGCTCAATATTTGGTAACTTAGTTAGATAGCTTAAAAAAAACTGTAGTTATTACACAGAAGGCACAACCTTGAGTTATCATCTTGACGCTATTGCGCCCCATGGCGGGCAGTTGGTGAATCGTATCGCTACACCCGAACAAAGGCAGGAATTTCTCTCGAAAGCTGAGTTTCTACCACGAGTGCAACTGGATGAACGAGCGGTTTCCGATCTCCAAATGATCGCGATTGGTGGTTTTAGTCCACTCACTGGTTTTATGAACCAGGAGGATTACGATCGCGTTGTTACAGAAATGCGACTGGCTAACGGTAGTGTTTGGTCAATTCCCGTAACGCTGTCTGTAGATGAAGTTGTTGCTGCATCGTTGGAGGAAGGCGGATTAATTCGTTTGGATAATCCAGAAGGTGAGTACATTGGTGTTTTAGAACTCACACAGAAGTACCACTACGATAAGAGCCTCGAAGCGATTAACGTTTACCGTACTAACGATCCCAAGCATCCCGGCGTAGAGGTGTTATACAATCAGGGAGCGATAAACCTTGCAGGAGATGTGTGGTTGCTGCAACGCGACCCCCATCCAATATTTCCCATCTATCAAATCGATCCGATTGTATCGCGCCAAATGTTTAGGGAAAAGGGTTGGAAAACTATCGTTGGTTTCCAAACTCGCAATCCCATCCACCGCGCTCACGAGTACATCCAAAAGTGCGCTTTAGAAACTGTAGATGGTTTATTTTTGCACCCCTTAGTAGGCGCAACAAAAGAAGATGATATCCCGGCGGATGTGCGGATGCGCTGCTATGAAATTTTACTGGATAGATATTATACCAAAAACAGCGTCATTTTGGCAATTAATCCCTCTGCAATGCGTTATGCTGGCCCAAGGGAAGCAATTTTCCATGCCTTAATTCGCAAAAACTATGGCTGTACTCATTTTATTGTGGGTCGGGATCACGCAGGAGTAGGAAACTACTATGGGACTTATGATGCTCAACACATTTTTGATGAGTTTCAACCTGAAGAATTGGGCATTATACCGATGAAGTTTGAACACGCTTTCTACTGCACGCGCACTCAGCAAATGGCGACAAGTAAAACTAGTCCAAGTAGCCTTGAAGAACGCATTCACTTATCAGGAACAAAAGTGAGGGAAATGCTGCGTCGCGGAGAGTTACCGCCACCAGAATTTTCTCGTCCAGAAGTGGCTGCAGAGTTGGCAAGAGCAATGCGAGTGCCACTACCTGTCTAAGGCACATTCGGGACAAAGAATAAAGTATAAATTTTTACTTTACACTACAGACCTCAGCCCTTAAGCTGATAGTGAATCCAGTGCAAAAAGAAAGTTTTTTTGTGCGAGCATCTGGCAAACTATAAGGGCGGATGGACTGAGGGCTGATAGCTAACTATGAAGCGGCGGAAGTTTTTACAAAGGATTGGCTCTATACTCGCGGTAATGGGTGTCACTGACAACGAGTGGTTGACTTTGGGAAACCGCTATTCTCAAGCTTTGGCACTACCAACACCGCGCAAGTTGGCGTTATTGGTAGGCATTAATCAGTATCCACAACTTTCACAGCTTGCAGGTTGTTTGACAGATGTAGAACTGCACAAGGAACTGTTGATTCACCGCTTTGGTTTTCAACCGTCGGATATTCTTTGCTTGACGGACGCTCAAGCAACTAGGGAAGATATCGAGCTGGCTTTTTCAGAACACTTTGTTAAGCAAGTTCAGCCCGATGATGCAGCTGTGTTTCATTTTAGTGGTTATGGCAGTCGCGTTGGACTGGAGACTTCCCAAGATACTCTGTACAACGCTCTAGTTCCTGTTAAAGAGAAAAATCCACAAGATGATAAAAATGTCAACTATTTATTAGAGGAAACTTTGCTGTTATTGGTGCGATCGCTACCTACGCATCGCGCAACAACAGTCTTGGATACAAGTTACTACGTTCCCCAAACATCGTTACCTACAGGATTGAAAACTCGGAGTCGTCCAGTTCTAGTAGATGCTGTTGTGGTAGCAGAGGAACTTCAGTTACAAAAACAATTAAAGGATAAAGCATCTAGTTCCTCGCCTAGTGTTGTACTGACAGCAACCTCTCAACCCAAACAACAAGCACGAGAGATACAATTATCAGGGTTTAGTGCGGGATTATTTACATATGCCCTAACTCAATATCTCTGGGAAACGACCCCAGCAACAACAGTTCAAGTTTGTATATCTCACGTGGCAGGTTCTTTACAGCAAATAGGTAGTACTAAACAGCAGCCTGCAATAATAGCTGATAAAATTGATAAAAATAATCAACAAGCACGGGCATTTGTTGCCAATCATTTTCTTCCAGACTCAAACTTGGGGGCGTCCGGAGTGGTGACGGGAATTGAGGAGGATGGGAAAACTCTTCATCTGTGGTTGGGAGGTATACCTTTAAACGTATTGGAGTATTTAGGATCTCATTCCCGCCTGACTCTCCTTCCATCAATAGCAAACTCTCAACTGGTATTGCGATCGCGCACTGGTTTAACAGCAAAAGCGCAAATAGTCAATAATGAGAGCGAACCACAAGTAGGGAAACTCATTCAAGAAGCAGTGCGCGTGTTACCTAAAAATGTGGGCTTAATAGTTGCTCTTGACACCAAACTAGAAAGAATAGAAAGAGTAGATGCAACAAGCGCCTTTTCAACAGTGTCTCGCGTATCTACTGCGGTAGCAGGAGAACAATTCGCTGACTGGGTGTTTGGAAAACTCCCAGAATCCAAGAGTAAAGAATCGACCATCACAAATGCAACAGTGGTTTCTCCAAGCCGTTACGGTTTATTTTCTTTAGGTGGCGAACATACCCCCAGTACCTTTGGGGAAGCAGGAGAAGCTGTAAAAGTAGCAGCCCTCCGCTTAGTGCCAAAACTACAAACCTTGCTAGCAGCAAAACTCTGGCGACTGACAGCAAATGAGGGTTCATCGCTATTGGGTGTGAAAGCAACATTAGAGATGCTTGGGACTCTAGCACCGCGAACTTTAATGCAAAGAGAAACATTGCGAACTCAAAGTCCAGATGCATCGAGTAAAAAGACATTTAGCCCCGAAACTGGGGATATACCTACTGTCACCATTGGTAACCGGATACAGTATCGGATAGAAAATACAAGCGATCGCCCTGTATATTTAATGTTGTTGGGATTAAATAGCAGTAAAACAGCGATCGCGTTATTTCCTTGGTATAAAATAACTGAAACCGAAAACTCGGAAAGTCAATCACAGCTTGTCAATTTAGTAATTCCGCCAGGAGAAATCCGTGTTTTCCCGCAAACAACATCCGGTTTTGAATGGGTTGTACAAGCACCAGCTTCTTTAGCTGAAACCCAACTTATTTTTAGCACAGCGCCCTTTACTCAAACTCTGGCTGCTCTGGAAACTGCTAAAAACCCAAAAGCAGAACAGCAGCACATTCAAGTTGTGATGAATCCTCTAGAAGTTGCACAAGCTGTGCTTCAAGATTTACACAATGCTAGTGCAGTTAGGGACATGAATGGTACAGCCTCTGATTCTTATGTATTGGATGTGAATCAATGGGCAAGTTTAAGTTTCATCTATCAAGTAGTGTGAAATGTATGACCAGTACTTCTCGTTCCCAGGCTGAGCCTGGGAATGAGTACTTCGAGGCTCTGCCTCGATCTTGTTAAATTATTTTGTTTTATGGTTATAGTATCAGTAAACTGCTTTTGTGGAGGCTCCGCCTCCTAATATGCATTCCCAGGCTGAGCCTGGGAACGAGCAAGGCAGAGCCACCGGATCGACAGACGGAAAGTCCTATGAGTTCTCAAAGACTTGCTACTTTCTTTACTCCACTTTTATGTGGGCGAGATGAAACTTTCAGAGTGTCATAAGTATAACCATACTTTTTGTAATTCAAAGTATCGGCAGGTGTAACAATATCATTTGAAGAGAAAGCAGGCAGTAGAGATAATAAATCTCCAGGACCCCAGTTTGCAGGAGTGGATTCACCTCCATCCCAAGGCCATAATCGGTCGTTGAGGTTCTCTCCATATCTGTTACCAGAAGCAGGATAATAAGCACTACCAGCATGACCTTTTTCTTGCCACTCAGCCCAAAGGCGATCGACATTGGAATGAATCAGCCAAAATACGGGATCGTTGATAGAAGCAGCAAGGTCAGCCATTGTACCTAAAGGTTCGGGACGACCTACCGTTGGGTCAAACGTAGCTCCACCAACAAAGCTATGGAAATAGTTATGTTGAAAAACTCCTCGTGTTGGTTGTCCTGTAGAGCTTGGTTTGATAAAACCTTCTAAAGCTAGGCGAAAAGTTGGATAATCGTTAATGGGGAAGAGTTGCTCGACATCTTCTTTGGGAACGGGATAATTATTTGTGGGAGGCACTTGCAAAAACCGTAAGACTGTGTTGCCTAATGTTTCCCCTGATGGCTTAAAGTGCAAGTTTGGATTTAAAACCCATCCGTTTGCTAATGAGAAAGGTCCGGATAAAACTGGTCCCCCTTGAACCTCTACCAAATTTGGAGCACCAGAACCTTCATCTGAACTGTTCGGTGGTATGGCACCATTTGGAGCACCATTTGGAGCACCGTTTGGAGCATCGTTTGAAGATGAAGGTGAACCTCCTTGAGCATTGCCTAAATCTAAGGGTATGCTAATGGTGACTCCTTGACCATTTGGTCCGATAAAGTCATCTTGAAAGATAACTGATAATGCTCGAGCATCTGTCCAATCCCAGTAAGGAAGGGTGACGTTGGGGTCTACTGATTGCAATGCTTGTTCAAATCTGTGTATAAACTCACGATGCCAAGGTAAGAAGAGGTCGCTTTCATGAGCACCATCATGTCCAGCTGCCGGACCTTGTGCGCCATCAAACATTAAGCCCATCGCTGCGACATGCACTGCAACAAATTGGTCGTATATACTTATCTGACTACCTTCTGAAAAGGTATGCTTGAGTTTTTGCAGAGCCTTTACAAATGCATGTTTCTCTTCTGGAGTCAAATCAACAACGTTCTTTCTCACTTTTGCAGTCACCACCTGTTGGCGAGCAAGACGAAGACTATCGGAATATTTGCTAGCAGAACTATTACGATTAATATCGAGTGCTGCTAGTTTGGTATTAGTACTTGCTTGCTCGTGCTTGTGAGGCTCAGCATTATAGGAAATTGCTGGGGTTCCAAATACAATTGTAACTGCAACCAATCCAGCAAGAATGAACGATCTGATAGTTTTACGGGAGATTTTCATAGTCTGTATGCGATTTTTGTCAAACTCCAAGGCTGTTCAAGAGACTTGGAAAAAAACAATAAGTAATAAGTATATAAATTTACACATTACAGACTAGTCCACAATAGAAAATCTTTAGCAAAACCCTTCTATTCTTTCGCAACAAAGGCAAATCAGTGACCAGTAATCAGTGACCCTATCTCAAGCGCGGAGACGCTTCGCGAACCAGTGACCAGTAATAATTATGCAGTTATTTATACGGTACAAGTCTCGGAATTTATCTATAAAAAAAGAAATTGATTCATTATTGTTAACTGGTCACTGGTTCGCGAAGCGTCTCCGCGCTTGAGATAGGG